>JALOKO010000503.1 GCA_025456495.1 Bryobacterales bacterium
GGGTGGAATGGGGATGCGGGGAGGTGGCTGCACAGTGAATGGTTCCACAGCGAAATCGTCGGTTGGCAAGCCACCAGTGTAGCGTGGGGGCAGTTGCTACAGCAGATCAGCAAAGCTGCGGCGCAGGCGATGAAACAAACCGTGACCCAGGAAGAAGACGGCCAGGGACGCAACCAGCAGGCCCACCAGCGGCGCCGGTTGGGGAGCCTGTCCCGCCAGCAAAACGTCGCGGAAGCCGCGCACCAGCCAGAAGAAGGGGTTCAGCGAAATGTAGGGGAGGGCGGCGGCGGGCAGGCTTTCCTCGGGGTAGCAGATCGGTGTCAGGAAGAACCAGAGAGTAAGCAGATAGCCGATGATCTGACCCAGGTCGCGGAACAGCAATCCAAGCGCGGCAAACATCCAGGCAAGGCCTATGGTCAGCAGCACCAGCGGGACCAGCAGGACGGGCAGCCAGAGCGCCGCGGCAGGAATGGCGCCGCGAAACAGCAGCAAGCCTCCCAGAAAGATGAGGATGGCGAAGCCTTGCAGCACCAACCCGGAGGCCACCAGGTTGATGGGCAGGGTCTCGACGGGGAAGACGAGTTTCTTGATGAAGTTGGAGTGCTCCAGCAGCACACCGGGCGCGCGTCCAAGTGCTTCAGAGAATGGAATCCAGGGAAGCATTCCCGCCAGGAAGTACAGCACGAACCCTTCGCGACTGGGGTCCCCGCCAAAGCGTGCCTGCAGGACGACGCCAAAGACGAAGTAGTAGGTCACCAGCAGCAGCAACGGGTTGAGAACGCTCCACAGAACGCCGGCGAAGGAGCCGCGGTAGCGGCCCATCATGTCGCGACGCACCATGGTGCGAATCAGGCGCTGGTTGCGGACGATACTGGCGACGGGCAGGATAAGGGCGCGACGCAGAGTGCGTCCCAAGCGGGGCAGCAGGTCGCGGGCAGCAGAGGAGATTTCGGCTCCCAGCAGGTGCAAGGCATCTCCGCGATTGTCGATGTCGACGCGGAGATAGGGGTCGCCCTGTCGGTAGCGCCAGCCTGTGTCATCCAGCAGCGAGATCACGACGCGAGCGCGTCCTCGTGGCAGCAGCGAGGGCGCCAACTGAAATTCCTGGGCTTGGTCCAGCGTATCCCGGGCGGCGATGGGCTGTGCCTCCAGCGGGCGATGCTCGCCCTCCTGCAGGTAATTGCCGGTGTCCGGATCAAGCACCTGGTAGGCAAGCACGGCAGGCCGATTCGCTTCACCGGCAATGGCGCGTAGGCGCAGCCGAAAGCGAACGCGGAGGGCGCCATCCGCGCTGGACGTTTCGAGTTCCGAAAAGCGGCTTAGCATGGGCTATCCGTAGTAGAGCCAGGAGGGGAAGCGATTGCGCGGCGCGTCGGTCTTGCGTCCCAAGGCAAAGATGCACTCGCCACGCTGCTCACGCTGCAATTCATAGTGCTCCAGCAGATGATCCACCCAAGCGTGTTCGGGAGTTGGCGCGCTCCAATAGGCGCCGGTGTGAAGCGTCTGCACGGCAAAGCCGGCGTCCTCCAGGGCTTGGTGGATCTCGCGCGGGGCGTATTCGCGGTGGTGTCGCGGGTCCACTTCGCCTCCCGGGTTGGGGCGGATGAAGGCGGGGAAGAAGCCCGGGTGGTATCCGGTGAGGATGGCGGCGATGGCTCGAATGGAACAGACGTTGGGCGTACTCAGCAGCAGGCAGCCACCCGGCTTCAGAATACGATTGATCTCCACCAGGCAGTGCATGGGATCGTTGCCAAGATGCTCAAACAGCTCAGTACACAGCACGGCGTCGAAGGGGCCATCCGGGTAGGGATAGGGGTCTCGTTCCGCATCGAAGGTATCCACGGTGCACTGGAAACTGCGGCCATCGGCGGAGGTGGCCGTCTGCACACGGCTGTTTCCGGAGGGTCCATAATAGCAGCCACGCACCTCGCCGTAACCCTTGAAGTCCTGCAGCAAAGGGGTGAGTTGCATGTAACAACCCATCTCCAGGATGCGCTGGTCCGGTTGGCCCGGAGGCAGTAGGGTGAGGGTGTCCTGCAGGCGGCTGAGATGCTGGACGAGATACCCGCGTGCGTCCAGGTTGGGGGCCCAGACCAGCAGTTCGCGGGCGGTGGGGGTTTCCAACTGCGGCAGCGGCTGGCCAGGCTCTGAAGGCTGGCCAGGCTCTGAAGGCTGGCCAGGTTCTGGCGGCTGGCTGCTGGCGGGCTGGGGGGGCACGGATCCTTCAGAGGTGGTGTCCCCGATGGGGGCTTCCGGCGAACGCTCTGCCAGGCTCGGGGTGGCTGCCTCCGGCGGATGCGGCGGATCGCTCTCGGGAGTCGCGTGGGCCGGATGGTGGGAGACTGGCGCCTCGCAGGCTTCCGCGTCGATTGGGGTTTGCGCGGGCAGGCCTGAGCCGGGAAGGCCCATCGGCGCTTCCGTCGCCGGGAAGGTGATGGCGCTGCCGGACGCAGCGGCCGACGAGGGAGCAGCGGCCGACGAGGGAGCAGCGGCCACAGGAGCGGCGGCCTGGGGAGTGGCGGCCTGGGGGGTGGCGGCCATCGGCGCCCGTTCGCCTGCCGACACCGCGCTCCCCGCGTTGGGAGGCGGATCCACGTCGCCGACGGCCTCCACAGAGCCATCCCGCGCGGGCCCTGCAACCACGGTGGCCGTCCCGGTCGCCACCTCCCGGCAGAACTGCAGGTATTCCGCCGCAACCCGGTTCCAATTGCACACTTCGCCCACCCAGGCACGCGCGGTCTGGCCCAGGACGCGGGCGCTCTCCGGTTCATCGCAGAGGTAGCGCAGGTACTCGCAGATGAGCGCTTCCTCATCAGGAGTCCCCACCGGAACCTTCAGGCAGACATCGTCCGGGAATTCCCTGAACGCGCCCACCTCCGACACCAGAACCGGTTTTCCCAAGCCCATCGCACGGAGCATTGAGCCCGAGCTTTCCCCCACCGTAGGAAAACGGAGGTTCACGACGATATCGCAGGCTGCCAGATAGCCGACGAAATCGTCGATAGGAGCGAAGCCGATATGCCTGACCTGACGGTGGAGGTCAAGCTGACTCAGCAACGGAGCGAGGGGGAAATCGGGATGTTCCTCACCCACCAGGATCATACGTACGAAGGGATTCGAACGGGCCAGGCGAGCAAAGGCGCGCAGCGATTCGGCAATCCGCTTGTAGGGCTTCAGGTGCCCGAAGATTCCGATGAGCG
>JALOKO010000058.1 GCA_025456495.1 Bryobacterales bacterium
GTCTGGTCGCCCCCATTTCGGTGCGCGCCCGTCCCTACTGCATCCTGCACCCACAGGCCACCGCACCAGAAAAGATCTGGCCCGCGGCTCACTTTCAATCTCTGGCTGCCTGGGTGGAACGGGAGCTTGGCTTCGAAGCCGTTTTCATTGGTGCGCACTCCGGTGAGTTGGAGCCCTTCAGCGGCTTCACCTGCATTGCCGGCTCCCCGCTGAAGCAGGTGATGGGTCTCATCGCCGGCGCTGCGCTGTTCGTGGGCAACGATTCCGGCCCTGCCCATGTCGCCGCCGCCTTCGCCCGTGCGGGCGTCGTCCTGTTTGGTGGCAGCGATCCCGTGGTCTGGGCGCCGTGGCGCTGCCCGCAGCTCCGCCAGATTGTTCACACTCCCGTCGCGGACATCCCCCTCGCCACGGTCACCAGCACGCTGGCACAAACTGCCGCCCAACAGATGGGACGATCTCAGGGAGGCGCATCGTGACCGGCATCGGAAAGCTGTTGAGCTACTCCCGCCCTTACGCGCCGCACCTGGGCGCATCGGTTCTACTGATGGCCTATGTGGGTCTTGCCCAGGGCTTGCTGGCCCTGCTCATCAAGCCCATCTTCGATCGTGTCCTGCAGCCCGATGCGGTGTCGCAGCCGCTCCTGCTGCTCACCATTCCCGGCCTCTCGCGCGGACTGTATCTGGATGACCTCGTCCCCGGTTTTCTGGGCGATTCCTGGCAGATGGTCGCCTTCGCCATCCTCATGGTTTTTCTTTCGAAGGGCGTGGCCGATTATGCCGGCAACTACCTGGTGAACTTCGTGGGCTTCTCCGCCATCACCGATCTTCGCCAGCGAGTCTTTGACAAGGTGCTTCGCCAGAGCGCCCGCTTCTTTGAACAGAACAACACCAGCGCCATGATGTCCGCCATCATGCTTGACCTGGAGAAGATCCAGGTGGCCACCTCGCACATTCTGGCTGACCTTCTCCGCCAGGGCTTCACCGCCATGGCGCTGCTGTTCGTCATTCTGCAGTACGACTGGCGGCTCTCGCTGGTGAGCCTCACCGTGCTGCCCTTCGTGTTGATTCCCACCGCTCGCATCGGCAAACGCATTCGCCGCTTCACTCGTCGCGCCCAGGACGACGCGGCCGGCGTCAACCAGATTCTGCAGGAGACCTTAAGCGGCTACCAGGTGGTGAAGAGCTTCACCATGGAGGATGCCGAAAGCGAGCGCTTCCGTACCGCCGCCCGCGCCCTGAAGAAAAGCAATCTGCGTTACGTCGCCCAGCAGGCCTTGGCCTCGCCCATCATTGAGGTGTTTGGCGCCATCACCATCGTGGCACTGCTGGGCTATGCGCGATCACGGATTCTTGACCAGACGATGAGCGCCGGCGAGTTCACCAGTTTTGTTATCGCCCTGCTGATGCTGTACGAGCCCGTCAAGCGGCTCACCGGCATCCACAACATCTTCCAGCAAGCCTTGGGCGCTTCACAGAAGGTCTTTGAATATCTGGCCGCGCCGGAGGAGATCCAGGACGCGCCGGGCGCTCTCACCCTTCCGGCCTTCCACCGCGCCATCGCCTTTGATGGGGTGCGTTTCGCCTACGGTTCGGCGCCTGACCAGCAGGTCTTGCGCGGCCTCCACTTCCAGGTGAATGCCGGTGAGGTGGTGGCGATTGTGGGCCCCAGCGGCGCGGGAAAGACCACCCTTGTCAACCTGGTGCCGCGCTTCCATGACCCCACTGAAGGCCGCGTTCTGGTGGATGGCCACGACATCCGCGCCGTCACCCTGAAGAGCCTTCGCCAGCAGATTGCCATGGTGGCCCAGGATACGGTGCTGTTCGACGATACTGTCCGCAACAACATCCGTTACGGGCGCCCGGATGCAAGCCCTCAGCAGGTGGAGGACGCCGCCCGCAACGCCTTCGCCGATGAGTTCATCCGCGCCTTTCCGCAGGGCTACGACACGGTAGTGGGTGAGCGTGGAGCCAAGCTCAGCGGCGGCCAGCGGCAGCGCCTGTCCATTGCCCGCGCCCTGCTGAAGGACCCGCCCATCCTCATCCTGGACGAGGCCACCAGCCACCTGGATACCCAAAGTGAGATGCTGGTGCAGCAGGCCCTGGGCAACCTGATGCGCAACCGCACGGTGATCGTCATCGCGCATCGCCTGGCCACGGTGCGCCGCGCTTCCCGCATCCTGGTGATGCAGTCGGGCGCCATCGTCGAGCAGGGACCCCACGAAGAATTGCTTGCCCGTGGCGGCCTCTATCGCAAGTTGTACGATATGCAATTTCAGGACATTGAACCCGTTACCCAGCCATGAGCACCACTCCACTCCCCACCCGCAGCATGACCGGGTTTGCCCGGATGAACGCCCAACTGAATGGTCGCGATTGCGTGCTTACCGTCAAGAGCTTCAACCACAAGGCGCTGGATCTTCAGTTGAACCTGCCCTCACCCGCTGAGGCGCTGGAGAACGAAGTCCGCAAACGGCTGCGGAGCTGGATCAGTCGCGGCTATGTGCAGCTCACCATCCAGGTGGGACGCAATGGAGCAAACGGCAACCTCCAGCTCAACGAGCCCCTCTTTCAGGCTTGGCTGGCCGCCTGGCAGCGCGCGGCCGTGCTTGCGGGCGCCAATGACCCGCCTGAGCTTGAGGCCGCCTTGCGCGTTCCCGGCATGTTGAGCGAAGAGGACTCCTCCAACCCGGAGGCCTTTGCCGCGCAATTGCTGGAGGCGCTGGATCGTCTGCTGGCTCAGCATCGCGCCTTCCGCGAACGCGAGGGCGCCGCCATCCTGCAGGACATGTTGCAGCGCGCCGCGACCATTGCCGGCGCTGCCAGCGTCGCCGAGGAACTACGCGCGGACGCCGTGCAGTATTTCCACAATCGATTGCAGCAGCGCTTGGCCGACCTCCTGCACGGGCAAACCCTCGACCCTCAACGCGTCGCGCAGGAAGCAGCCATCCTCACCGACAAGACCGATATCTCTGAGGAAATCACACGCCTTCAGGTACACATCCATGAGCTGAAGCTGCTGTTGGAATCCGGCGGCGAGATCGGCAAGAAGATCGACTTCCTGTTGCAGGAATTGAACCGCGAAGCGAACACCCTGCTTGCCAAAACCGCCAACACCGGGGATTTCGGACTCCGCATCACCAAGGCGGGTCTCACCATGAAGGCCGAGATCGAGAAGATGCGCGAGCAGGCGCTGAACCTGGAGTAAACGCAAGGAACGCCCGGCCTACGCCGAAGGAAGGAACAGCGCGATGGTGATCATCATCTCCGCCCCCAGCGGATCTGGCAAGTCCACCTTGGTGAATGAGCTCATCCGGGTTGTGCCGCGCCTTGCCTTCAGCGTCAGCTACACCACCCGCAAGCCGCGCGGCGCAGAGGTGCCAGGGCAACATTACCACTACATCTCCCGCCCGGAGTTCGAACAGCGCATCGCCGCCGGAGAGTTCCTTGAACACGCCGAGGTCTTCGGCAACTACTACGGCACCCACCAACGTTATGCCGAAGAAGCGGCCGCCAAGGGCTGTGATCTCCTGCTGGATATCGATGTCCAGGGCGGCATGCAGGTGATGGCCAGGCGCCCCGATGCGGTTAGCATCTTCATCGTGGCGCCATCGCGCGAAGTGCTGGAACAGCGCTTGCGCAAACGGTCAGAGGATGCCGAAGAGGTAATCCAACGCCGCCTGCGCGAAGCCTCCGCTGAGGTGAACTACGCCAGCCGCTACGGCTACACCATCGTCAACGACGACATTAAAGAGAGCGCCCAGAACCTCATCGCCATCGTCCGGGCTGAGCGCATTCGCTATCAGCGGCAACAGGACGCGCTGGCGCCCATCCTGGCCACCTACCTGCAACCGCGCTAGCCTGCGTCTCTCTCCACGGTGTAGGCTAGCAGCACTACGGCGCCAGTTTCCCGGAACTATCCCTCCATCAGCGCGTAGGAGTGAGTGAGACAGGGTTCTATCGTTCCATGTGGGATTCCATTCACACCTTCGCCAGCCAGACCATCTCCAACATGTGGCGCTATAAACTGCGCAGCTTTCTCACCATGTTCGGGATTGCCTGGGGCGTGGTGTCTCTCGTGCTGCTGGGAGGACTGTGTGATGGCTTCCGCGAGGGCCAGCGCACGAGTATGGCCCAGATTGGCAAAGACATTGTCATGGTGTGGGGCGGCAGGACAGAACTGGCCGCGGCGGGCCAACCAGCCGGGCGTTTCATTCGCCTTAGGCAGAGCGATGTAGAGGCCATCCGCCAGCAGGTCTCCACCGTGGTTGGCGTCAGCGCGGAAGTGAAGAGCTTTGACTTGAACGTGAAGAGCGATCACAACTCCGGCCGATTCCTCACGCTAGGAGTGAATCCGCAGTACCTGGAGTTGCGCAACTTCCCTCTGGGCGAAGGGCGTATGGTGCGACAGGAAGACCTGCTGCAGGAACGGCGCGTGGCGGTACTTGGGGCTGAGGTGGCCAAGCAACTGTTCCCCAAGCACCAGGCCGCCATTGGCTCTCGCATCTATGTCCGGGACATGCCCTATCTGGTGGTGGGCACCCTCTCGCACAAAACCCAGAACTCCAGCTACGACGGTTGGGACAACGACAAGATTCTGGTGCCAGATTCCATGCTGGTGAAAGACGCGCCGTCCAACCGCGAAACCCGGACGGCTGGCTTGGTGCAGACCATCGTCTACCGGCCTGCCAGCGTAGAGCAATGGGCGCTTGCGCAGAGGCAGGTGCGGGAGCTGCTGGCCCGTAACCACAATTTCGATCCCTTGGACGACAACGCCATCCACGTCTGGGATACCGTCGAAAGCGCCCGGCAGTTCGCCCAGATCTTCAATGCGACTGAGATCTTCCTGAGCGTGATTGCACTCATCACGCTGGTGCTGGGCGGGGTGAGCGTGATGAATACCATGATGATGGCCGTGGCCGAGCGCACTAACGAGATTGGCCTGAAGAAGGCTCTGGGCGCTTCCCGGCATCGCATTCTGGCTGAGTTCTTTGGGGAGGGACTTGTGTTGGCCTTGTTGAGCGGCTTGGGTGGTTGCCTGTTTGTATTCGGCTTAGCCGCAGCGGTAAACGCGCTCCCGTTGCCGGAGATGTTCTCTGGCATTCGCCTCAGCAATCGCACCATCGGCATTGTGAGCGCGTCATTGATGACCGTCGCAGTGCTCTCCGCGCTGCCCCCGGCATGGCGCGCTGCGGCCATGACGCCAGTGGAAGCACTGCGCTTCGAAAGGTGATTCCATGCAGTGGCGCACTACCCTTATTGAAGCCCTTCGATCGTTGGCCTACTACCGCCGCCGTAGCGTCATCACCGTGATGAGCCTCGCCTGGGGCGTGGCGTCGTTTCTTATCCTGATGTCCTATGGAAGCGGATTCGAAGTGGCGCTCACCAGCGCCTTCCGCGCGGTGGGGCCTGACTTGGTAATTACCTTCAACGGTCAAACCAGTACCCAGGCAGGCGGCTTGCGCGCGGGCAGGCCCATCCGCATGCGGCTGAATGATGTCGAGGCCATCCGGGAGAGCGTCCCCGCCGTTGCCTGGATCTCACCGGAACTCTTTGTCCGCAACCGCAAGGTGATGTATGGCACGACGGAAAAGGACTACCTGGCTCGCGGTGTCCGAGCGGAATACCAGTCCATCCGCAATATGAAGCTCACCCAGGGTCGCTGGCTGAATCTGATGGACAGCGTCCAGCGCAACCGGGTGGCGGTGGTGGGCGCTACAGTGGCCAGCGAGCTATTCCGGAACGGGCCTGCGCTAGGGGAGACGATCACCGTGGGCGGCATCCGCTTTGAGGTGATCGGCGTCCTGGAGGCCAAGGTGCAAATCAGCAACTACAATCGCCCCGACAACCACTGCCTGTTCATTCCGTACGAGACAGCGGGCATCTTCCGCGACCTGCAGCATCCCGACATGATTGTGTGGATGCCGCGCAGTCCGCAAGTGAGCGAACAGGCCATCCGTCAGGTGCGCGCTGCCTTTGCCGGCATCCATCGCTTTTCCCCCACCGACGAAAAGGCGGTGGAGATCCTCGCGTTCAGCCAGTTCATGGGCATCATCACCGGAATGTCCTTAGCATTGCAAGGTCTGCTGGGATTTGTGGGTACACTCACCTTGGGCATTGGAGGCGTGGGCCTTACCAACATCATGCTGGCCAGTGTCTTGGAGCGTACCCGAGAGATTGGCGTCATGCGCGCCGTGGGCTGTCGACGCCGAACCGTGTTGATGCAGTTTCTCAACGAGGCCCTACTGATCGTTGCCTTCGGTGGTGTACTGGGGCTGCTTTTCAGCGTGGGAGCCGTACACCTCATCTCTTCGCTGCCATTCCTCAGCGGCATCTTCGACGACCTCGGTGACGATGTGGGCAGACTACAACTGCAGTTGTCCCCGCTGGCGCTATTCCTCTCCATGGGAATCCTCTTCGTGGTCGGCCTGGTCGCTGGCCTCATCCCCGCTATTCGCGCTGCGAACCTTGACCCTGTGCGCGCGCTGCAGTATGAGTGATGCGACAGAAGGGCGGCATCCGCCAGCGCTCCGGTGTGCATCCAGACAGGATGCCTACGCGGGCATGGCGGGTGTCGGCGGCGGTGGAGGCATAGCGCTTGCAGGGCGCCTCCGCGCGAAATGCGCTGCCCAATCCACCTTCGCCGTCAGTTGCATCACCACATACAGCGTGATGATGGAAGCCACTGTCACGCACAGCGCGCTGTAGCCTTCCAGGAAGAAGCTGTACGAGAAACCCACCAGATAGATGAACTGCAGCAACCCCGCGTCCAGAAGGGCGAAGCGCATTCCCGCCACCAGCCGCAGGTACGAGACCGCCAGGAAGATTGAGACCGCCGCACTCAACAGGAACGCCACGTGGATGTCAATGTGATCCACCGTGTAGGCCAGCAGCAGGTGGAAGGCGAAGAACGCGGTAGCCAGGAAGAAGTAGTTCATTGCATGCAACGCGATGCCTCGCTTCAGGGTGAGCATCAGCATCAGGAAAAAGTAGAACAGCAGGGCGACCGGAGCAAAGAAGGTGATGCGTCCCGCAAGATCTCCGGGCTGCAGGCGCGCGGGCATCGCCATGCCAATCGATAGATCGGTCAACAGGCTTTCGTAGCTCCACTCCAGGTTCCACCCCTCATCGTTTTGGGCGCGGGAGGTGGCCGCAAGCGTTCCCGCCGGGAAGTCAATCCGCGGAAAGTTGGTGCGCATCGTCAACTGAAAATCGTTCACCCGCGAGACGCCTGTGGGCAACGCGTAGGTCCATTGGTCCAGGCCTTGCGAGCGATAGGTTACCTGCAGGACAAGCTCCTCACCGGGCGCCAGATCGCGGTAGGCGCTCAGGATCGAGTTGCGGATAGACTGGCTGATATCCTGTCCGTTCAGCGTCGCCGTAAACCCATCGAAGACTGACTGGCCGGCGGGCAGGGAAAACTCCACGTATGCGCGACGCTGCTGAGTGGACGTGTTCGCCACGCGGTACGCAGCCCGGAAATCCACCGCATAGGTGCTGAACCAGGCCAAGCCCTTGCGGCGGTGCTGCAAGTCCAGCCCGGTGGAGATGCGCGACTGCGTCAGCACTGCGGGGATGGTGCAGCCATCCGCGTTGGCAACGGCATCAGTCGGCCGTCCGTTTGCCTCCCCGCCAGGCCGTCCGTTCGCCTCCCCGCCAGGAAGACCTTCCGCTGGCGTATTGCCGCAATACCAGATCCTTGGTGACTGCTGCCGTTGCGGCTTGCCCCAGGCGGACTCCACACCTTGCCGCTGTTGCGAGGGCGCCTCATTGCTGCGCATGTATATGGTGGTGCCCAGAATCCACCACGCCGCGCAGGTACACAGATAGATCAGTCCGACGCTGAGCGTATGGCCGGTCATCGCATGCCTCCCGCTGCCACCTCTGTTCGTGTTGCGCCCGGCGTCGACAGCGCCCCAAACGTGCGCTGTCGACGCCGGAACTCGTCAAGTGCCGCTGCCAGGTGGCTTGCCTCAAAGTCCGGCCACAGCGTGCCCGTGAACCAGAGTTCGGCATAGGCGCATTCCCATAACAGGAAGTCGCTCAACCGTTGTTGACCACCGCTGCGAATCAGCAGGTCCACTTCAGGCAAGCGTCGCCCCGGCTCTCCGTAGACGTTCGCCAGCGAATAGTCAATGGCTTGACGCGAGAGGGTTGCCAGCGGTCCAGCGTCCTCCGGCGTCGCCCATGCGGCGGCCTGCGCGAGAGTCGCGCGCGAAGAATAGTCCAACGCGATGCGCAAGGTCAGGTGGCGGCCCCCGGCGGTCTGCCGCTCTGCTGAGGACATCGCCTCTTGCAGGGATTCCGGCAGGCGGTGTCGCCACCCAATGCAGCGGATCTCCACGCCTTCCTGCTGGCAGCGCGCTGCCTCCTCCAGCAGATAGCGCTCAAACAGCCGGAACAACTCCAAGCGCTCTTCCGGCGGGCGCTTCCAGTTGTCGGCGCTGAAGGCGTACACGGAAAGATCGCTTACCCCCAGGGACGGCGCTGCCTCCAACACGCGCCGTAGGGCAACGGCCCCCACCGCATGTCCTTGACGGCGCGGCAAGCCACGCAGGCTGGCCCAGCGTCCGTTGCCATCCATGATGATGGCCACGTGAAGGCGCGGAAGCTGCGCACGGTCTCTATGGTGATAAGTACTTGGTATCACAAAGTATCTCCTCAAAAAAAAGCGCTATCGCGCTGCGTCAATCAATTTCTCCATGTGGTCCAGGTAGCGCTTCAGGGCAGCCCTGCCCTCGCTGGTGAGGGTATACACCGTCTTGGGCATACGCCCCTCAAACGTCTTTTCGCACTGCACATAACCGGCATCCTCCAGCTTGCGTGCATGGATGCTGAGGTTGCCGTCGGTGATGTCCAGCAGGGCCTTCAATTCGCTGAAGCTTAGGCGGTCAGTCACTGCCAGGCTACTGACGATGGCCAACCGGGTGCGCTCATGGATCAGCGAATCCGCAACCGGATTGCTTACCACCCGCATGACCCTCGCGGACGGAGTTGGGGTGGTCTTGCGTGCCGCCTTAGCCATGATGCCTCCAAGCAATATAGGCGCCGAAACCCAGGTGCAAACCGCCGAAGCCCAGCAGCAGAAACATAGGCTGCCATGTGGAAGGCGACAGCAGCGCCAACACCCCCAGAAGGACAAAACCAAGTCCCATCACGGGTACGCTGCGCACGGAAGCGAATCCGCCGGTAATCACGCCGGCCCCGTACAGCAGCAGCCACATGGGCGCCAGCCACTCCTGCGATCCGTCACGGTACATCGCCACTGTCATCAGCATGCCCACCAAGAGCGGGGGCGCCAGATTCAAAACAAACTTTCGCGCGGGACCGGTCTGTAGGCTGGCCCCGGTCAGCCGGGCCTTCAAGGCAATGGATGCGCCACCCACCAGAATGGCGAACATGGCTGCTCCTACCCAGGTCTCGGTCCAGCGGGCGTTGCCCAACCAGGGCGCGCTGGTCCACCAAGCCGCCACGCCAGCCAATCCGATTACCATCAACCCCAGGCCAGAGACCGCCGTAAACGACGTTGCCCGCTCCATCGCGTCACGGATGAAGCGCAGGTTGCTTTCCGCCGCGGCATCGATGCGGACAAGGTGCCCACGAGACGGGGGAGTTGGCGAAGTTGCCATGGACTTAGATTACCAGAGAACTTACGAACGGCAAAGAACTTTATCGCGCTAAGTATGATGTTCCCGAAAAAATCGCTCGCTCATGCCGCGGCCTGGAAGCTCTTGGTCATTCGCAGCACGTTGGCGCCATCACGCTGAAAGTAGTCCCAGGAATCCATCACACGCGCGATAATCAGCATCCCCCGCCCACCGTTGGAAAGTGTGGACGGGTTGGACGGATCGAAGTCATGCGCCTTCGCAATGGCAGATTCCAGCCGCTCCCGAGCTACCCCCGGCCCTCGATCTTCCACCTCAAAGACCACCTCATTCCTCCCCAGAATCAAGCGCAACAGGACAATGTTGCCCGACTGTCGGCCGTAGGCGTGAACCACGCAATTCACCAGCGCCTCCTGCAGGCATAGCTCCGTCATGTCGGACTCGTGGGCATCCAGGTGCAGCCGCTCCAGAAAGGAACGCACCACGGACGAAAGCAGCGTGACATCCTCCACATTGCTATCCACGCGAATTTCAAAGGTTCCCGGCTGCATCCTGTGTCTCCTCACTTTCAGCAGTTTCCTGCTGCTCGGGCAGGATGGTGGTGGTCATTCGTCGGATTGCGTTCCGCAGCTTACGCACGGGGAGCTCGCCTCCGTCGTTCACTTCCACCCATAGTCCATCACACCAGGTGGAGCGAAGCCACTTCCCGAAAATCGCAAGTAACTCCTGCTGGGTGCTGGAGGGATGCACCAAAGGCTGCAGCAGACGACTGCGGAGCGCCCCGCGCAACGGCTCCGCATCCAGGTTCGCCCCGGAGATGGCCAGCGGCTGCTGCAGGTGCCCGGCTGTCATGGGCCATAGCAGCGCCACATCGGGGCTTGGGCCGAGCGTCACGGCCACCCCGTGTAGCGACGCCAGCAAGCCGGTCCAGCGCGCGCTGGCGGGAAAGGCGCCAGACAGTTTCGTAAGCCGCTTGTGAACGCGCGCAGCCCTTTCAAAGTCCATGTCCTCGCTGGCCGAATCGCGCTCCCGTTGCAATTGCTCGCGCAAGCTCTCCCCCCGCGTGGCTAGAACGGCAAGCAGGGTGCGGGCCTCGCTGCGATACGTGCGATCATCCACCATCGCCTGGCAGGGGCGAAGGCACATCGCCATCTCTCCATAGATGCAGCCTGGGTGCTCCGGGTGCGGCTCCAGGGATTCCTCGCAGCGCCGCAACTGCACCAAGTCCAGCAGCGGCGCAAGGAACTCCTCTGCCGCCGCGCGTGTAGCGAAGGGGCCATAGGCCATCTCCGGTGGGCCGGGTTCGCGGGAAACCACGGCGCGCGGGAAGCGATCCTCCATCAGCAGGACAACGTAGTAGGGCAGCCGCAAGCGGAGCATCCGCCGATGGCGATCCGGGTAGTGGCTGCGCGCCTGTTCCCACAGGGTCAGACTAGCGGCCAGAGCGCTGGTGGCCGGCCAGTAGCGCAGGGCGCGCGCGATGCCACGCAGGTTCAGCATGCGTGACGGGCCGTGAACCGGCCGTAGCAATCGCTCCAGACGGCGCTTGAGGTTGCTGGTGCGCGACAGGTAGGGCTGCTGTCCCGCACCGGCATCCAGAAGGAATACCGCAGGAATGGCGGGACACTGCGTCAGCATGGCATCCAACTCCGCATCCTCTGTGGGCAGAGCAACCTCAATGGGTGGCGGAGCTACCATGCGCGGCCGTCCTTTCCGCTAAAACAGCTTGCGGAACAGCGCGGCGGGCATCGGCGGAAAGGCTGCCAGCCCGAGATTCTCCGCGACATGTTCCCGCTGGCTCATGCCCACCAACGCCGTCGTCAGGCCAGGGCACGAGCGCGTAAACTGCAGCGCCCGTTGCGCATCCGTGGCAGCCTCGGGAAACGCTGATTGCAATTGGGACGGCAGGTTCCGCGCCAGTCGCGCCTGCAGGATGGAAGCGCTGGCGATGGCGGTCACTCCCAGTTGCTCACAAGCCTGCAGGAATGGATGCAGCTTGCCATCCACACGCTGGTTGGCTGTGGTCAGCGCCTCCGTCATTGCCAGGTTAATGGGCAGTTGCACGACGCGAAAGTGATGGCTGTCGCCCGCAACCTCCTTGGCGAGTTCCAGCAAGCGCGCCAGTTGGAGTCCCTGGT
>JALOKO010000504.1 GCA_025456495.1 Bryobacterales bacterium
TCCACAGGTAACCCTCGCTGCCATTGGGGAACCGGTCCTTCAGCCCGTAGACGCTCACCGCTTTCGGCAACAGACCGGTGATGAAATGCACCAGGTCCACATAGTGGCAGCCGATATAGGTGAACGCGTCGGAGTGCTGCGTATGGAACCAGTTCTGAAACTTCGAATGGCGGTAGTACCACTTCTCCATCAGACAAGCTGTCCCCAGACGGAGTTCCCCGAACATCCCTTCCCGAAACCGACGACGGGCGATAAGGCTGCGATCGTCGAAGCGCTTGTGATACTCCACGCCCACAAATAATCCGCGCGCCTTGGATTCCTGTTCAATGCGCATCGCGTCGGCATGCGTCAACACCAGCGGCTTCACGCAAATCACGTGGAGGTCACTGGCCAGCGCCGCCATCACGGCCGGAAAGTGGAGTTGATCGGGAAGTGCAATGATGGCGATGCTCCCCGCGGGCAGGGTGGCAAACAGGTCCCGGTAGAGTTCCGGGTGCTTGGCCTCCGGGTCGCTCTCCATCGGAGGCCAAGCAGTGAAGGATGCGTTGGGGAAGGCCCTGCGAATGGTGGGGGAAGCGGCCAGTTCGTGAAGCGTACGTCCATGTTGCGCGCACACCAGCACCTCACCCACCTCGCCAATCCGCTGCAGTTCGTAAAGCGAGGGCAGAATCTGGTCGTGGGTGATCATGCCGCCGCCTACCACCGCAACCTTGGGCGCAAGGGTTCTTAAGGGTTGCGTCATCCTAGACCAGCGCCTCCGTTGGGGCGGCCACGGCACGGGAATGAAGCACGGCTTGGAAGGCCTCCTCCAGCACGGCGCAGGATTCTTCAATCGCCTCGGCGGTAATGCAGAGCGGCGGACAGATCTTGATGGTCGCGCCGCCAAATCCGACGGGGCAGAACATCAGCAACCCCCGTTCAACGCAGGCACGCACGGTTTCCCAAGCGAGGTCACCGTCCGGTTCCTTGGTTCCCGGCTTCACACAGGCGATGCCAGCCACCAAACCACGCCCCTGCACATCGCCCATTTCCGGGTAGCGGGAGGCGATCTCCCGTAAGCGCTGCTGCAACAGTCCACCCACCTGGCGGCAGTTGTCCACCAACCCTTCCTCCAGGATCACTTCCAGGGACGCCAGGGCGGCGGCGCAACAGACGGGGTTGCCGGTGTGGGTGGAACTCATGCTGCCCGGCGGGTGCATGTCCATCAGTTCCGCGCTGCCGGCCACGGCCGCGATGGGAAGCGAACTGGAGATTCCCTTGCCCCAGGTGACCAGATCCGGCACGATGCCCTGGTACTGCTCGTAGCCCCATAGCGTTCCCGTTCGACCGAAGCCCGCCTGCACTTCGTCGGCCACCATCAAAATTTGATGCTGGTCGCACCATGCGCGCAGACGTTGGATGTAGGCGTCCGGCGCGAACGCGACGCTTCCTCCCTGGTAGAGTTCAAACACCACGCCGCAGATATCTTCGGGAGCAATGCCCCGCTCTTCCAGGCAGCGCAGGAAGAAATCAAACGAGGTGTCTTCAGTGCGGTAGCCATCGGGAAAGGGCGCCTGTACAAAGCCGGGATCGAAATTGACAATCCAATCCTTCAGCGCGGGAATGCCGCCCGCCTGCTGGCTGCCCAGGGTGCGTCCATGAAAGGCCTTCTCAAAGGAAACGATGATGTTCTTGCGCTGGCCGCCCACCCGGACGCCATGGGTGCGACACAGCTTGATGGCGCACTCCACGGCCTCAGAGCCGGTGGTGAGAAGGAAGATTTTCTTCAACTTTTCAGGCAGCAGTCCACTAAGCCGTTCCACCAGTTCCGCACGCAGCGCGCTAAGGAAGGCATAGGTGGTCAGCAGCTCCTTGCCCGCCGCCTCCTGGATGGCCTTCACCACTTTGGGATGGCCGTGCCCGGCGTTGGTGATCAGGACACCAGAGGACCAGTCAATCCAGCGGTTCCCGTACGCATCGGAGACCTGGAAGCCCACGGCGTGGTCCCACAGCACGGGGGGCTGCCCCTGCATGGCCAGCGGCTCAAAGCGGGCCAGACGCTCCAGCACAGGAATTGACTCGGGTACAGGGATCGGCGTCGTGATTCGCCGCAGCTCCGTTTCGACAGGGGGAACCGGCTTCGGGGTGAGAGGATAGGTCTTTGCCACCCTTCCATTCTCACCAATCCAACCCTGACGACGCTACCCCTGGCGGGAGAGACCCGCGACTCCAGGCGCACCAGTCGCCGTGGTTAGGATTGTCGCGCCAACACATCCAGCGTTGCCTGCATGAACGCGGGCAAATCGTCGGGCTTGCGGGCGGTTACCAAATTGCGATCGACCATCACTTCGGCGTCGGAGTAGTCCGCGCCCGCATTGATGACATCATCTTTGATGGCGAAAAAGCAGGTGGCCTTGCGCCCGCGCAACATCCCGTAGGCTGAGCAGAGCACCCAGGGACCATGGCAGATAGAGGCGATCAGCTTCCCCTGTTCGTCCATCTGCTTGACGAAGCGATTGGCGCGGTCATCACGGCGAATGTAATCCGGCGCCATGCCCCCGGGCACTACCACGCCGTCATAGACGTTCGCATCAAGATCCGCATAGGAAATGTCGCTCTTGCAGGGATACCCAAGCTTACTGGGATAGGTCTTGCCGGCTTCCGGCCCAGCCACAACGACGGTATAACCTGCTTCGCGCAGGCGGTAGAGGGGATACCAGATCTCCATCTCCTGGTACATCTGTTCCGCGAGGATCACGATCGTCTTTGCCATAGCCTCATTGTACGCAGTTCGATGGCAGGACGGCCGTGTAGGCGCTGGATCGGTTTCGGTTCCGTTCCACGAGACTTGGCAACCACGGTGGCGTACCTATCGGCGGATGGCGCGAACCAGGCTGACAAACGGCCAGGCGACGAACCCGGCAATCAGCCCCGGCATGCGCGCCAGATCCTTTGCCAGCGAGTCCCCGTGTGGCCCCACCACCAGGGCATTGCGCTGCATCACGTAGAGGTTGAACAGATTGGAAACTACCGTGAAGCAGATGGAGACGATGATGCTGCGCTTCAATTCCGCGGTGCCCCCCAGCCAAGCCACCAGGAACTCCAGCACGTGGGCGAATCCCGTGAGCCCGACACCCACCGTCAGCGCGGCCAACCACACCGGTTGCGCGGCACGTAACGCTTGCGTGAAGGCGCCCCAAAAAC
>JALOKO010000505.1 GCA_025456495.1 Bryobacterales bacterium
ATGCGCGCCTGGAAGCGTCGCTGGGGGAAGCGCGCCGGGAAACCCGGCGGGAAGTGCGCAATAGCGGAATCTTCGCCAGCCTTGCGGTGTGGTTGGCGCCCATGTTGCAACCGCGCTTTGTAATGGGGATGGCGATGACCATTCTATCGGTGTCGATGATCGGACAACTCACCGGAACGCGGATTGACCAGGTGTCGGCCAATGACTTGAAACCGACGGCCATCTGGTCAGCGATTGGGTTCCGAGCCGAGCGGGCCTGGGACCGGGCCGCGAAATACTACGAGAGCTTGCGGGTGGTTTACGAAATGCGCACGCGGGTCCAGGAGTGGAGCGACCAGTTGGAGCTGGAACGACAGCGCGCAGCCAGCCGACTGGACGACCCGGAAACTGAGATCAACGGCCCCGTGGATCCCCAGGCGCCCACCGCGGATGCGGCGTTTGGGAAAGCTCCCGCGGACGTGGGAAACGAAAAGAGCAAGCCGAAGAAGTAGTTCGCGCGCCGGAGTCGGGCGCCGGTGTCGGGGGTGATTGCGGCCGCGTGATCACGATGGATCAGTTCGACAGGGGCGCGGTGTTGTGCGGGGTGTCTGCGGCGATGTGCGGTGTGTCTTTCGAGAGACCCCTGCGCAAAAGGAAGGGAACGAGACAACGACTGGCAGCGAGGCTGTAGGGAGGGAAGCGTCATGGAAGACAGGAACGATGCGGCACAAGGAAATCTTGAGAGCGGGATCCCCCGGGAAGAGCAGGCCGAGGCGCGGACGCAGCCGGGCGGCGAAGGCCAGTTCCATCGTCCGTCCATGGCGGAGACGGCACAGCCGCCAGTTGAGGGTCAAGGAAGCATGATCGTGTGCTACTGCCGGGTGTGCGGAATCGGTTTGACGAAGGAGGAGGCGCGAAACATGCAGGGATCCATCTACTGCGCCCAACATGCGCCCCAGTCGTACGGGCCAGGCCAAAGTTCGTACGGGCCGACCCAAAGTTCGTACGGGCCGACCCAGAGTTCGTACGGGCCGACCCAGAGTTCGTACGGGCCGACCCAGAGTTCGTACGGGCCATCCCAGGGGTCCTATGGGACGGGTGCGACGCCGCCTCCGCCGCCCGGAGCGCCCTTTGAACCGCCATCGCCCTACGCGACGGGCGTCCCACCGGTGGCAGGCGCTTCGCCCGGACTGGCCTTTCTGCTGGGGCTGATCCCCGGTGTGGGCGCGGTGTACAACGCGCAGTATGTGAAGGCGATTGTGCATGTGGTGGTGCTGGGGCTGCTGATCAGCATTGTGGACTCGCCCGCGGCCCACGAACTGGAGGCGCTGTTCGGGATGCTGATCGCGATCTGGTATTTCTACATGCCATTTGAGGCCTATCACACGGCGCGAAAGCGCAACCTGGGGATTGCCGTGGATGATTTTTCCAGCATTCTGCCTATGAAGGCGCGAGCGAGCGGATTTCCCATCGGACCGGTGGTGCTGATCGGGCTTGGGGTGCTGTTCCTGTTGGCGCAGTTCGACCTGCTCTCGATTGGGGATGTGCTGCGATTCTGGCCGCTGGCCCTGATCGGGGTGGGGAGTTGGATGCTGTACGAGCGGATGAACCAGAGGGCGGAACCGCGATAGGTTGCCGTGTACGGCCTGGAATGCCCCGTGTACGGCCTGGATTGCCCCGTGTACGGCTTGGATTGCCCCGTGTACGGCCTGGATTGCATAGGGAGGGAGACGTCGATGCCGCCAACAATGTTGAGCTTCGTTCGAGCAGCGCGTGGGCCAGTGCAACTGATGGTGCTGGGCGCCGTGTTTCTGCTGGCGTACGGGAAGGTGGCCGACATCTCGAAGACCTGGCCGGTGTTGTTGATCAGCTACGGGCTGATGCGTCTGCTGGAGTGGACGATGCAACGCTCGCAACCCGTCACAGAGCCGTGGCAGGGGAACTGAGAACGGTGAACTTCGCGTTTCCGGCGAACCGCGGTCAACAACCCATTGCAGTTACTGGATTACCAAACACAACAGGAAGGACGCAGCCATGAAACGGACATCCATTCTCGGACCCGTGATACTGATCACACTGGGCGCGCTGTTGCTGTGGGTGAACCTCAGTGGCGGTGCGGAGGTGCTGCAGTTGCTCTCTGTACATTGGCCGTGGATTCTGGTGGCGTGGGGAGGTATCCGGCTGGCGGAACTGCTGTATTGGAGCCAGCAGGGTGTGGCGCTGCCAGCCCGTGGGCTCAGCGGAGGCGAGTGGTTTCTGGCGGTGTTGATCTGCCTGGCTGGCAGCGGCCTGCATAGTTCCCGGATGGTGTTGGGCGACCTGGGGAATTTTTCGTTGGGTGGCCCTGGCCTACGCATGTTCGGCGAATCGTATGACTTCACAGTCGCTGACCAGGCAGTGGCCACGGGGACGAGCGCGAGGCTGCTGGTGGAAAACCTGCGCGGGGAAGTGATGGTGACCGCCGACGATGTGGAGGACGTACGGGTGAGCGGTAGGGAAAGTCTGCGCGCCATCTCAGAGGACGACGCCAAGGATGCGTGGGAGTCGCGGCGGGTTACGGTGGACAAGCAAGGAGACCTGGTGGTGGTGCGCACCAATCAGGAGGGGATGTCCAGCGACCGGCGGGCGAGGGCTTACCTGCAGATCCGGGTACCGCGCAATTGCAGCCTGGAAACGCGTGGACGGAATGTGAGTTTCGAAGTGACCGGGCTGCAGGGCGCCGTGGATCTGCAGGCCGATGAGGGGCAAGCCTCGGTGACAGACATCAAGGGCAACGTGACAGTGCGGTTGCCGAGGAGTAGCGATGTCCGGGTTCGTGGGGTGCAGGGGACTGTGGACCTAAGCAGCGCGCGGGGCGACAACCTGTCGTTGCGGGAAGTGCGCGGGCCGGTGACGGTGAAGGGCTCCTTCAGCGGCAACATCGAATTGCGTCAGATTGCGGGAACCCTGCGCGTGGAGGATCGCGGCGGAAAGTTCACCCGCCGGAACCGCCGGAGCGCCGAGTCCTCCTGTTACTTCATCGTCCGATCGAACCAACCCGGCCGCGATTCGAAGATCCTGCTCCAGCTCTCAACCCACACCTACAACGCCTACAACAACTGGGGCGGGTTCAGCCTGTATGCGTACAATGGTCGCGGCGGAAACCAGGGCCACCGCGTGTCCTACCTGCGCCCTCCGGAATCCCTTTTTCCCAAT
>JALOKO010000059.1 GCA_025456495.1 Bryobacterales bacterium
CTTCCCCGGCCGCGTGGGATACAACGATGCGGAGTGGGCAACCACCGCGGGCGGCTACCCGGCCAGCCCCATCTCGCCGGCCCTCGCGGGCAATTCCCCCACTAGCAAGCCGAGAGCCTTCCGTCGTCAGCAGACCGACGCCGTAGCCGCCATCCGTCCCACCAGGGACATCACCTGGAAGTCCGGCTATCGCTTTGAGCGCTACACCCGCGAGCGCCGGGAAGTGGACCTCTCGCGCGAACACGGCTTTCACACGACCTTCACCTACGCCCCCAAAAGCCCTCTGTACGCCCAGGCGAGCTACCGCTACTTCCACCGCTCACCGGACTTCTACGACGCCGTCCAGTCCCATCCAGACTGGTATCGCATGTGGGAGCAGGGCCAGCGCGTGCGGCGTCAGGCCAGCGGACTGCTGTCCTACAACTTCTCGCCGGGAACGGCATTTTCCGCCAACTGGTTCAACGGCTCTGACCGGTTCGACCGTTCGCTGTACGGGCTGCACCAAATGCAACTAAACTCCGTCAACGCGGACTTCACCTGGACCAAGTCAGAGGCCCTTTCGATGTTCTTCGGCTGGGGCTACGACCGGAGTGGCTTTGACTACACCCTGGTGGCCAACACTGGCGCCTACAACTTCGCCAATTCCTTCCACCGCGACAATCGGGAAGGGGTGCATTTCGCCCAGTTTGGACTTTCCGGCGCCTTTATGGGAGAGCGCGGCGAGTACACCCTCACCTATGCGGGCGCTCTGGCGCGGACCGACATGACGACGGCGAACCCGTTTCCCATCGCCACGCCCGGCAGCGCCGCGGCCAACCCCTTTCCAACCGTCAGAAACCAGATTCACGAGGTGCGCTTCAACACCACCATCGCCATTCAAGAGAACATCCGCCTGGGCCTGAACTACCTGCACGAGCCCTACCGGCTGAACGACTTCACCCAGGACATTGTCGAGCCATACATTCCGGGCCGCCTGCAACAGGATGTCAGCCAGTACGCATTCAATGGGCTCCCCTTAAGGAACTACTCAGGAAACGTGTTGGCGGTGTATCTGCGCTACAACATCCGCTAACGCCGACGAAAGGCAGCGGTCATGCGAAAGACGGACGCGGGCTGAAGGCAGTGAGGTGCTCTCGCTTGAGGAGCACTGCTGATCCCGCGCTACACTGAAAGCGCATGTCCACCGAACCCACCGCATTACAGTCTGGCTTCGATGGGCTTTTGCATGCGCCCCGGATCCGCGCGGCGGTCGGTTGGTTTGCCGCGAATCGGGCACTGTTGGTGGAACAGCAGATTGCCCTTTGCCGGGTGCCCGCGCCCACCTTTCTTGAGGAACGGCGGGCGCAGTATGTTCGCACGCGATTCCTGCAACTGGGCTATCAGGCACGGGTGGACAGCGCTGGCAACGTGGTAGCCGCCCGGAATCTCGATGCCCCCGCGCCCTGGCTGGTGGTATCCGCGCACCTGGATACCGTGCTCAGTCCGCGCCGCGACGACGACATCCGGATTGAGTCCGATGGCACTCTGCGCGGGCCGGGCGTGGCCGACAACGGGGCGGGGCTCACCGGCCTGCTGGCGCTGGCGCAGGTGTTCCGTACCCTCCCCGAAGCCCCCGAAGACCTGCCTCTCTTGTTTGTGGCCAATGTGGGCGAGGAAGGCGAGGGCAACCTCACCGGCATGCGCTACCTGTGCCGCGAATCCGAGTTTTCCGGCCGCATTGCCGCCGTGCTGGTGCTGGATGGACCCGGCCACGAACATCTCACCTGCCGCGCCCTGGCCAGCCGCCGCTTCGAAGTGGTGCTCCAAGGCAAAGGAGGCCATAGCTGGAGCGATTTCGGCACCGTCAACCCGGTACACGCCATGGCCCGCGCCGTGGCCCTGTTTGCTGACGCGAACTCCCCGTCCCTCAGCCAGTACGCTGAGCGCTATTCCTTCAACGTCGGATTGCTGCAAGGCGGCGCCAGCGTGAACTCCATCCCGCAGTCAGCCAGCGCGAAAGTGGATATCCGCTCAGAGCGAGAGTCCATCATCCAGGACCTGGCCGAGTCGCTGAAGCGCTGCGTGGAACGCGCGGTCCAGCAGGAGCAGGAACAATCACGGCGTGGGAAACTCAGTATCCGGCTGCGGGAAATCGGAGCGCGTCCCGGGGGGGCGCTATCCCCGGATAGCCCGCTGCTGGCCGTTGCCAAGGCGGTGGATGGCGAACTGGGAATCCAGGGCGTGGCGGATACCTCCTCCACCGACGCCAACATTCCCCTCTCGTTAGGCATTCCCGCGCTTGCGATTGGAGCGGGCGGCACGGGTGGTGGCGCGCACACCACTGAGGAATGGTATCGCCCCGATGGGCGCGACCTGGGGCTGCGCCGCGCCTTTCTGCTGCTGTGCGCCATGCGCTCCTCGGCCGGGGTCCATCTGTCGCTGTGAGTTTGCCGCGATGAGCCTCACCGGGTTGCCCTTGGACGGCCGGCGCGAGCGCTTGGCCACCTACGCGCTGGTAGGCATCTGCCTGGTGTGGGGCGCTACGTTCACCGTCATCAAGACCGCTCTGGATGACGTGTCGGCAGTGCTGTTCCTGGCCCTGCGCTTTGGCGTGGCCACCTTCGCCCTGTGGCTGGGCCTGCGCAGCCGCTCACCCATCCGTGTGGACCGTCCCGTGATGGGCGCCGGGTTTCTGTTGGGACTCGCGCTGTTCGGCGGCTATCTCTTCCAGACCGTGGGGCTGCGCTTCACCACACCATCACGCTCTGCCTTCCTTACCGGGCTGTTCATCGTGCTGGTGCCGCTGATGGCGGCAATGGTGCAGCGCCGTCTGCCGTCACCCAGTGAGGCCGGCGGCGTGCTGCTGGCATTCGCGGGCATGGCCCTCCTCAGTGGACCCGTCACCGGCAGCCCCACCGCCCAGGGCGACCTGCTCACCATTGTTTGCGCGGTCTGCTACGCCGTACACATCCTGGCCTTGGGCCATTTCGCGCGACGTCACGACACCCGTACGCTGGCCCTGCTACAGGTAGGCTTCACCTTCCTGTTCAGCTTGGCCGCTTTCTGGTGGGTTGAGCCCGTCCGCTTCCAGCCGGGCTGGGGTGTGTGGATGGCGGTAGCCTTCACCGGAGTGCTGGCCACCGCCATCGCCTTCCTGGTCCAGACCTGGGCGCAGCGCGTCACCTCACCCACCCGCACCGCGCTAATTTTTGCGCTGGAGCCTGTTTTCGCCTGGGTGACCGCCTTCCTGGTATTGGGCGAGCACCTGGTGGGGTGGAGCGCCGTGGGCGCGCTGCTGATCCTCACCGGCGTGGTGGTGGTGGAACTGCGGCTGCTGGAACAGGCGCGCGCCGGGGCCGGGGAAAGATAGCGGCTAGCTGGTAGGCGGGACGTAATCCGGCGGCAGCTCTGACTTACCCTCACCGAAGAAGTACTCATCCATCTGCTGGATCAGGAACTCCTGAGCTTCCGGCGTCGCCAGGTTCAGCCGATATTCGTTCATCAGCATCTTCATGTGCTCTTTCCACTGGCTCCAGGCTTGCTGGCTGACGTGCTCGTAGATCTTCTGGCCCAGGGGATGGCCCTCAAAGGGGACCTCACTCAGTCCCGCCAGTTCCTTGTGCAATTTCACACAGTTCACGGTGCGCATGCGTTTGGTTGTCTCCTCAATTCCCGTGATTGGCAATTCCCGCAATCGGGTCCGGCGCGTGCTGGCCGACCACGCCATCCTGCCCAAGGGCATATAGTAAATGGCTATGCGGTGCTCAATCTTCCTGCTCCTACTGATGATGCCACTCCTTGGCCAGGTTCCCAAGACCGATGTGCGAAACGGCGTGCGGCCGAACACGGACACGGCCTTCCAACCCCGGGATTATACCCGCGCCGAGTGGGATGTCCGCCGCGAGGAATTGAAGCAACGCGTGCTGTTTGCATCGGGATTGCTGCCGATGCCAGCCCGCACTCCCCTCAACGCCCAGGTTTTCGGCCGCATTGAGGGTGAGGGCTACACCATCGAAAAGGTGCTGCTGGAAACCCTACCCGGCTTCTTCCTGGGCGGCAATCTCTATCGCCCCGCCAAGCCCGCCGGGAAGGTCCCGGCCATCCTGCACCCCCACGGTCATTGGACCTACGGCCGTTTGGAGAACCAGCCCCTTTACTCAGCGCCCACCTTTGGCATCAACATGGCGCGGCAAGGCTTCGTGGTCTTCGCCTACGACATGGTGGGCTACAACGACACGCCGCAGACGCCGCATCGCTTCACCGGCAAGGCGGAGCAGTTGTGGCAGTTCACGCCGTTGGGCCTGCAGACGTGGAACTCCATTCGCGCCTTGGACTTCCTGGAGGCGCTTCCCGACGTAGACCCCAAGCGCATCGGTGCGACCGGCGCCAGTGGCGGGGGCACGCAAACCTTCCTGCTGGCCGCGATTGATGAGCGCGTGGCCGCCGCCGCCCCGGTGAACATGGTGTCTCTAGTGATGCAGGGAGGCTGCATCTGCGAGAACGCGCCGCACCTGCGGGTAGATACCCAGAACGTGGAAATCGCCGCCTTGACGGCGCCTCGCCCGCAACTGATTGTGGCCGCCACCGGCGACTGGACCCGCAACGTTCCCACCCTGGAGTTCCCCGCCGTCCAAAAGATCTACGCGCTCTACGCCGCCGCGAACCAGGTGGAGCATGTGCAGTTCGATGCTCCCCACAACTTCCACAAGCCCAGCCGCGAAGCCGTGTACGCGTTCTTTCGCAAGGTGTTTCTGGGTGGCGATGGGTCACCCGTGGCCGAACGCGGCGCCCCCGTTCCCGATGCCCGTGACCTGCTGGTGCTGTGGAACCAAAAGCTTCCCAGCCATGCCCGCAGCTTCCCGCAATTGTTTGAGGATTGGCGCGCGATGTCGGACGCACAGGCTGCGCAGCCAGACCTGGATGCGCTGCGGACGCGACTGGCCATGGCCGTGGAGGCGAAGCTGCCCGCCCGGGTGGAAGCGACCAACGAAGGGTTGCTGGTGATCCTCAGCGCAGGCAATGGAGACCGCGTGCCTCTGCGTGTACGCAACGGTAGCTCAGCATCGAAGGAAGCCATCATCCTGGCGCATCCCCAAGGGAGCGCCTCCGCCATGGCCACCCAGGAATTGCTGCAACAGGCGCAGGACGGGGCTACCGTGTACGCGCCCGATCTCTACCAAACCGGAGCCGCCAAGGCCCCAATCGCTGACCGTCACCTGCACCACGCCACCTTTAACCTCACCGATGACGCCCAACGCGTTCAGGACCTGCTGACTGCCGTCGCTTACGCACGCGCTCAGGGCGCCACACAGGTGCGCATCGCCGGTCTGGGGGAGGCCCGCGCCTGGGCGATCCTCGCCGCCGCGGTCTCCCGTGGAGCCGCTTCCCTTGGGACATCCACGGCCGCCCTTAGCGGGGAATACCAGAACGACGAGTGGCTGGCCCAACATTGCTTCATCCCCGGATTGCAGCGTGCCGGGGGAATTGCAGCGGCTTTGCGTGTGCTGAACGCCCAGCGCTAACGGGCCGACGAATCGTTCCTGGGGAGGAGTCGCTCATCGGGGCCCACGCAGCCCACAGCAACCGCGCAGCGCACAGTAACCGCACCCTTCCATGGACGCTTATTCCGCCCCGATTTCCTGGCGTATGGCGGCGGCGATGCGTTCGCACAGCCGGTCGACATCCTGCTGCAAGCGCGCCTCAATCATCACCCGCGCCAGCGGTTCCGTGCCGCTGTATCGCACCAGCACGCGACCGGCATTCCCCAGTTCCTGCTCTGCCCCTTCGATTTCGGCTTGCACGGTTGGAATCTCGGCGAACGGCCGCTTCTCAGTAACGCGAATATTCACCAGCCGCTGAGGAAAGACGGCAAAGGGCCGCACCAGTTCCCGCAGGGTCTTGCCGGTGTCGCGCATCACCTCCAGCACCCGTAAACAACTCAGGATGCCGTCTCCGGTGGTGGCGTATTCGCGAAAGATCAGATGCCCCGATTGCTCGCCGCCCAGCAGCAGGTCACTGGCCAGCATCTCCTGCAACACATACTTGTCGCCAACGGCGGTACGCAACAGGCCCACGCCCGCCTCGCGCAGCGCCACCTCCAGGCCCAGGTTGCTCATCACCGTGGCCACGACGGCGGGCAACCCGCTGGCAGCGTGCAGCCGGTTGCGCTGCTTGTAGTGCAGACCGCAGAGGTACAGCACCCCATCACCATCCACCACCTTGCCTTGCCCATCCACAAACAGCGCGCGGTCGGCGTCTCCATCGAAGGCCACCCCCAGGTCTGCCTTCTCTCGCACCACCGCCTCGCACAAGCTTTCCAGGTGCAGCGCACCGCAATCCAGGTTGATGTTGCGGCCATTGGGTTGGCAGTGTATCGTCACCACCTCGGCGCCCAATCGTCGCAGCACTTCCGGGCCCAAACGATACGCTGCCCCATTGCCGCCATCCACCACCATGCGGATGCCCGTCAGCCCTACCGGCATCGTCGATGCCAGGAAGCCCATGTACTGCTCGTCGAAGGCGCGGTCCTCTTGCAACGGCAGCGCTTCCGCTGGGGCATCGCTGCGCAGAAAAGCATGGATGCTGGCTTCCAGCAGCTCCTCCCGCTCATCCGGGAACTTCAGCCCGGCATGGCTGAATACCTTGATGCCGTTGTCCTGAAAAGGATTGTGCGAAGCAGAGATCATCACCCCGGCCACGTAGCGCCCGGTGCGCGTCAGGTAGGCCACTCCCGGCGTGGTCAGCACTCCCGCGAAGTGGCAATGGACTCCCTGCGCGTGCAGTCCACCCGCGACGCTTTCGGCCAGCCAGGGTCCGCTTTCCCGTGTGTCCATTCCAATCAGGACGGCCGGTTCGGCATCCAGATGCCGTGCGAGTTCGCCCAGCGCGAAGCCTACCGCAAACGCGGTGCGCGCATCCAGCGGAGGCTGCCCCGCCACTCCACGAATGCCGTCGGTTCCAAACAGGGTTCTTGCCAATGGGTCCTCGCTGTTCCTCGCAGACGCCGCTCTAGACGCGCGGCAGACAACTTCCGCAACGTCTACTTCCGTATGGGCCGTGATGGTGGCGCGTTCGACGGCTGCTGCTGCTCATCGTTTGCAATCCCCACGTCCACCCGCACAGTCACATTGGTTACCGTGGTCAGCCGCACAAATGGGTCACTCACGTACAAATTCGCCCGGTATTCCTTCTTGCCCACCACGGCGCTCAGGTCAATAGGGTCAGTCTCCGCCTCAGTCACCTGACGGATGCGCGTCTCAGGACCCTCCACCGGAATCAGTTCCGGAAACACCACCTCGCTATGCACCCGATAGCCTTCCGGCGGCATGGCCGAGTAGTTGACCCGCACCGGGATTTCCTTGCGCAAGCGCCGCTCAAAGCGGATGCGAATCTGGGCCGGAATCGCCCGGTTCAATCGCACACCCTGCGGCAGCAGCACGTTGGAGTTGTCCACGGTAAAGGTGCGCTGTCCCGGCTGCAGCACATCGGATAAATCCAGAATCACTCCCAGGCGGCTGTCGGCCAGGTCGCGCACCTTCGAGGATGGCCCCTGTACTTCCAACATCACCCGTTCGGGCGCATCGCTGGAAATCTCCAGGTCTGACGGGATCCCCTTCATTTCGACGGGCGCGGCCAGGCTGATGGCCCTCTCCTGGTCGCCCACAATGGCAAACCACATTGCCAGCGCAATCAGCAGCGACAGCACCTTCCACCAGAAATCCCGGAATAGCCGTCTCACGACTTGCTCTCCATCCGGCCCTGTTCCATCGGACGCGATTCCATCGGACGCGATTCCATCACACGGGTATCCATCCTGCTGGCATCCATCCGTGCTGCGCCGCCATCCTGCTTGGCCACCGCGGTTTCGGTAACCGGAAGCACGATTTGCTGGGTCCCGCTCTGGTCAGCCGGACGCTGAGACGGGGTGCGGCGCGTCATGTGCTGCAGCACCCGCGCCTCCACATCGCCCAACGTAAGGTCGGTGTAGAGTTCCCCAAACGCGGCCACTGACATCTTGCCGGTTTCCTCTGAGACGACAATCGCCAGTGAGTCCGTCTCCTCAGTTACTCCCAGCGCCGCCCGGTGCCGTGTTCCCAGACTGCGGGAAACGTTCGGGTTCATGGACAGCGGCAGGAAGCAGGAGGCCGCCGCCAGCCGGTCGCGATGGATGATGGCGGCGCCGTCATGCAGCGCCCCGCCAAACTGAAAGATGGCCAGGATGAGATCCCTCGATACCAGCGCATCCAATTGGACGCCGCTCTCCACGAAGGTACGCAACCCGATGTCGCGCTCCAGCACCAACAGCGCGCCCACGCGGTTCTTCTGCAGCACGTCTAGCGCCAGCAGGATTTCGTCCAGGCCTTCGCGGTTCTGCAATCGCGAACCGAAGCTGAACATGCGCGCCTTGCCCAACCGCGCCAGCAATCGCCGGATCTCTGACTGGAAAACGACAATCAGCGCAAACGCCGTATAGGGCACCGCGTTGCCGATGATGCTGCGCAGCAGTTCCAATCCGAAATAGATGGATGCCGAGTACACCAGCACCACCAGCACGATCCCGAACAGGATGCGCTCAGCCCGCCGACCGCGCACAATGGCGAAAAACTGGTAGACCAGAAAGGCCACAAGCAGCACGTCCACCGCGGCGGTGATATCCATCCGCGGCATGGCCTGCCAAAGCTTGTACGCCATTTCCTGCATAAAGAAAGACGGGTCCCGTTCAGGCGCAGGCGCCCGATGGGGAATCCGTGTCCTTAGTGTAGCGTAGAGGCTGCAAGTTACAGGAAATACATGGGCGAATTGAGCGCAGCAGCGCTCCGGACAACGCCGCTCCCACACCCCTTTCCCTGCCGGATGCGCGCCGTGAAGCCCTCCCCATCGCTAGCGCGACAGGCTCACCACGCGCACGATGCGTACTGCGGGGTTCTTCTTCAGTTCCTCCAGCACCGCATCGGAAGGCAGCCCGTCGGTTTCCACCACGGCCACGGCCTCCAACGGCGCATCCGGGGTGGGGATGCGCTCTTCGCGTCCCAGCGAGAAGTTAGCGATGTTGATCTGGTTGTCGCCCAGCACCTTGCCCACGTGCCCGATCACGCCCGGGACATCCACGTTGCGCATGTAGACCAGGTCGCCTGAGAGGGGAGTCTCCACGGAAATCCCGTCCACGCGCAGCAGGCGCGGCCGGTCCAGCACCACCGCCCCACCCACGCGGGTGCGGCCTTCGGTGGTTTCCAACTCCACATGGATGGCGTTGCCATGATCCTGTACGTTCTCGTGCTGCTCACTGATGTTCACGCCGCGCGCGGCAGCCACTTGCATCACGTTCACGATATTGGCCCGCTCCCCGGCTCGCCGGAACGCGCCCACCAGCCCGGCGTTGCGAATCAACTGCGTATTCTCAGCCACATCGCCGAAGTAAGTGATACGCACGCTGCGCAAGCTGCCCTGGCTGATGCGGGAGGCAAACTCGCCCAACCTCTCCGCCAGATGCATGAAGGGTTCGGCCTGCCTGTACTCCGCCGGCGACACCTGCGGCATGTTCACCGCGTTGATGGCCACCCCATCGCGCAGATAGTCACTCAGCTGCTGGGCGATGCGCACGCCCACGATTTCCTGCGCTTCCTCCGTGGACGCCGCAATGTGCGGCGTGGCCACCAGCGATGGCAGCTTCAGGAAAGCTTCGTCACCCTTCAGCGGCTCCACCTCAAACACATCCAGCGCCGCACCGCCCAGGTGTCCGCTTTCCAGCGCCGCGGCCAGCGCCTCATGATTCACCAGTTCGCCGCGGGCGCAGTTTACAATGCGCGCCCCGGGCTTCATCTTGGCGAAGGCAGCCGCGTCCAGCATCCCCTTGGTTTCCGGCGTCAGCGCCGTGTGCAGGCTGATGAAGTCGCTCTGGGCGTACAGTTCATCCAGCGAGACCATGGTCACATCCAGGCTGCGTACGCTTTCAGGGTTCACAAACGGATCGTAGGCCAGAATCCGCATCTCGAAGGCCTGCGCCCGCTGCAGCACCCCGCGTCCGATGGTGCCCAAACCCACCAGTCCCAGCACCTTCTCCCGCAGTTCATTGCCCATGAACCGCTTCTTTTCCCACTTGCCGCCTTTGGTGGATTCCGAAGCCGCCGCCACATGGCGCGCCATCGCCAGCATCAGCGCCAGCGTATGTTCCGCCACCGAAATCGCGTTGCCGCCCGGCGTGTTCATCACAATCACGCCCGCCTCAGTGGCCGCCGCCAGGTCCACGTTGTCCACACCCACGCCAGCGCGGCCAATCGCCCGCAGCTTGGGCGCCTTGGCCAGCACCTCGCGCGTCACCTTCACAGCGCTGCGCACTACCAGCGCATCGGCTTCCGCCAGATGCTGGTCGTACTCCTTCGGGCTGGAAACAATCACGTTCCAATCCGTGTTCTTCTGTAGAATCGCCAGACCTGCCGGCGAGAGCGGCTCTGCAACCAAGATGTTCATTGTCGAGAAAAGACCTTATCTACGGGGAAGGCCATGCCGGGCAAGAGCGGTGGGGTGCGGACACGTCTGCACCTTGCTCACGATTGGGCATCGCCGAATCCCTTAGAATATCAAAAGCAGTATGGCACTCCTTGACCAGATCCAAAAAGACATGGTGGCCGCCATGAAGGCCAAAGACCAGCAGCGCCTGGACGCCATCCGCATGGTGAAGACCGCCCTCACCAAGGCCAAGGTGGATAGCAACAAAGAGTTCGACGAAAAGGCTGAGCTTGCTGTGCTGAGTTCTCTCATGAAGCAGCGCCGGGAAGCCGCTGACATGTTCCGCCAGGGCGGCCGCGAGGAATCCGCCCTCGCCGAGGAGGCCGAAGCGCGCATCATTGAAACCTACATGCCCGCCGCGCCCACCGAAGAGGAACTCACCGCCGCCATCGAAGCCGCCGCCGGCGAAACCGGCGCCACCACCGTCAAGGACCTAGGCGCCATGATGAAGGCCGTCCAAGCCAGGCTCACCGGCAAGCGCGTCGACGGCAAAGTCCTCAGCGAACGCGTGAAATCTCGCCTGGGCGGCTAACGCGCTCCGCTCCCCGCGCCCCACTTGGCCTGCGTGCTGAGGTCCACCTGTCTCCCGCACCCTGCCAGATCGCTGCCGCCTAGAGTACGGGCACCCACTCCTTCTCTCGCGCATCTGGTTTGTCGTTCGAGGGCCTCTCCACACGCACAGCCACCCCGCGCGGAACCCAATGGCAGCTTGCGTCGTTGGACATGTGGCAGGCTTCCAGTGGCGATGCCTGAACCGCCGTCGTCAGTTGAGCAAGCCGTGCCTGGGTCTTCGCCTGCAGGATCGCCATATCGTGGTCCACTTCGGCCGCGCGCGTTAGAAACAGCACCAAAGCTGGTCCTGCATGGCGGGGAAGCATTGCCTTCAGCGCATCGGGCAGGGCCACCGCCGTCACTTCCTCCCCCTTGTGAAGATAAGCACTGTCTTCGCGGAACCTCACGCCATCACGCCCTCTTCCGCCAATCCCACGAAGCAACACATAGGCGCGAAGGTAGCGGAAGTCATCAGAGGTCTTCACCTCTAGCGTCAGCGCAGCATCACCCGAGGCAGGGGAAGCCTCACTCAACCGCAACGTCGAATCCCCAATGGCGCCCATCGCCGTGGACATCGGGCTCACAATGGATAAGCGCCAGCCTGGCTGAAGATAAAGGTACGGCAAGTTCCCCGAAAGTGGCGGAGGCGGCGGCGCCACA
>JALOKO010000506.1 GCA_025456495.1 Bryobacterales bacterium
CCGATAGCGGGCGCGCCACGGACGATCATGTCCTTGATGGCGACGGCCACCTCCTGATAGGTCTTGCAGGTTACGTATTCGATGTGGCGCGGAAGGCGGGTCTGGTCAATCAGCACCACGCCTTCGGCCGTCCATTGCACTGTTTCCACCATAAGGCCAAACTGCCATTATCGCCTGTTTAACGCCCTTGGCATGCTGCCGTTCGCGCGATTGCTTTCCCGCCCAGGGCGCCAGTGCCTAGAGCAGCCTGCGGATGCGATCTCCGAAGCGGGAGTAGGCCCAGGAGACGCTCAGCAACAGCGCGCCCAGCACGAAGAACGACGCGATGCGATAGGGCATCACCAGGCTGGAGAGGTCATAGACGAACAGCTTGCCCACGGCGAACAGCAACAACCCCAGAGCGCCCAGTCGCACAGGGCGCAGGTTCGCGAACACGCCCAGGGCCAGCAGCGCGATGGCCTCAAAGCCCAGGGCCATGGTGAGCAGGCGTCCTTCCACCACCAGGAACATCACGCGGACCGCGAACACACCGGCGGCCAGAGCGGTGGCCGTGGGCATGTACTGTTCCCAATCCCAGACGGCTTCGGGGAACTCGCGGCGCAGCGAGCGCAGGCCCAGGGTGACCCCGAACAGCGCCAACAGCAGCAAGGTTCCCGCCGCGCCGGCAGCCAGTTCGTGCAGGCCCTGGAACCAGTCGCCCGCGTATTCAGACAACAGCACGAAGCTGCTGAAGCCCGCAAGCAACGCGGTGATGTAGCCTTCCACGCGTAGATCGCGCTTACGCAGGAACACCCCGGCGGCGGTCAGCCCGATGCTGAGCAGCAGGCAGAGCAGGCTCACCCACACGCCTTGGGTGAGGTTGCCCGCCAGCGTGGCAAGGCTGATGGCGCCCAAGGCGGAAGGGGCCGCATAGAGTGACCGCACCAGCGCGGGCGCATCCGGCTGCGTGCGCCAGGTATCAAAGCGTGTCCACGTCCAGAACAACGCGGCGGCGGGCAGTAAATGGGCCAGCCAGAACTGCGGACTTCCGGTGGTAAAGGCGCTGAGCTCGTTCGAAAGGGCCAGCAGCACCGTGACCGCCAGGGTGCTGAAGCCCAGCGCCTTGGCAGGCCAAATGGATTGCGCAAAGCGTTGCCCCAGCAGCGTGAACACCATGGCGAGCCCCATCCAGGCAGTGGGCAGCCACACGTCAGGAAGTAACTGGTAGACGGCCAGCCCCGTACACACTCCACCCAACAACAGCGCGCCCTGGTCAATGACCGCGGCGGGTGCGGTGGACTCAGTTTGTTCCAGAACCGCCTGACGCGTGCGGCCCAGTTGCCATCCGGTGACGTAGAACAATGCGGCCGTGGCGGCGACGGGTTGCCAGGGCAAGCTGGCCGAAGCTTCAAACTCCAGCCAGGTGACGGTGCATGCGATGATCGCTGCGACCAGCACGCCCCAGGCCTCCAGCAAGGCGGAGAGCGCGCGCGTGCGGCGGGCGGCTTCCAACAGTCCAATGGCGGCCAACAGATAGCCGAAGCCCAGCCAGATGGAGGGCAGCGTCTCAGCCAGGGTGACCAGCAGGACGATGGTGCCCACGATGCTGTAGTAGGCGCGCCGCGGGGCCAGCATCCGGTTGCCGTAGAACATCACGGCGTGGCCCAGGGCCAGCAGGGCGCGCGCGCTCCAGGCGGTGCCGGCAACGGTGAGGAGCGGCTCAGTAGAGACGTTGCCAGAGTAGACCCGCAGCAACGAAAAGCTGAAGACGGCATCGGCCACCCTGGCCAGATCGCGTCGACTGAGAACCAGCGCCAGCGCCATGACGGTGAGGCCCAGCGCCATCAGCAGGGTCACTTCCAAGGCCCCCTCAAAACGCAACAACACATAGGCCGCCAAGCTTGCCGCGGCCAGGGCGGCGTTGGGCAGGTAGCTGCCCTCCAGCAGGCGGTCACCCAGGGCGCTCGCGTCATCGTCTTCGGCACGGACAAGCCAACCACGCATGGTAGCGGCCAGGGCCAGCAGCAGACCCGCGATGAGGGTGGCGAACTGCAGATGGGGTGTTTCCGGCGTGCTCAACTCAGGGATTCCCCCATTGCCGCATAGCAGCACCAGCAGCGCCACGGCGTTGCCAAAGCTCAGCAGGAAGACAGGGAAGCCAGTCGCCTCAGGGCGACGCAAGGCGGCCCAGGCGGCCCCTTCAAACAGCAGCCAGAGGCCCACCACCACGGCACTCGCCATGGGCGTGCCCATCACTTCGTTACGGAAGAACAACAGCAGCGCCACCACCGCAAAGCTGGACGCCGCGCCAGCCACGCGCAGTACGGCCCACTGCATCCGGTGCGCCAGCAGCAGCAACGCGCCCGCCAGGGGGAACAGCGCGCCAAGTGCGAATCCGAAGGAATCGCTGATACCCAGGGCCAGCGCCGCCAACACAAAGGCCAGCGTGGTGAGCGCCTGTGACCGATAACGCAGCGAATGCACAATCATGCCCGTGGCCACTGCCACCAGCAATCCCGTGGCAAGCACGGGGCTATCGATCACCTTGGCGGCCTCCACGCCATAGGCGGCGAAGCTGGTGAGGTAGGCGCCTGCCCATCCGCCCGCGATCAACCCACGGCAGAGGGTCTGGTATTGCTGACGGCGTTCAAACAGCAGTCCGCCGCCCAGCATGCCGCCGCTGAGGAGTGCGGCCATTGCCACGCGCCCGGCCGCCCCCATGGTGGTGAAGGAATAGCCGACAAACAGGGCCAGGCCAATGACCATCGCGGCCACACCCAGCTTGCTTAGCCAGTTCGCACCCAAGCGGGTTTCCCAGTCAACGGCTGGGCTTTCCGTCACGAACCCAGGCGCAGCGGCAGTGGCCTCGTGGTGAGCAGAGGGAAACGGAGGCACGGGCTCTGGTGATGCGCTTTCCGGCGCCCCGGGCTGCGGGAAGGGTGGAGGCGGCGGCGGCGCGATGGACGCCGCATCCATGGTGGAGGCTTGCTGCGCCACTGGAGTGACCGGCGTTGGCTCAGCCCACGGCGCTTCCAGCGGAGAGGGTGCGGGTCGGGTCGGACCGGCTTCCCGCCACGGCAAGCCCAGCGCTGGTGGCGGCGGCACGAAGGTGGTGCCTTCCCCATCCGTGGCAGGGGTGGCGGAAACCGCACTGGCCGCGGCTGCACCGGGCTCTCTGGGACTGGCCACGTCGG
>JALOKO010000507.1 GCA_025456495.1 Bryobacterales bacterium
CCCCGATTCTGTGCAATCGACAATGCCGACCACGGACTCAATCCCGGATTGGCAAAGGCAGTTTTCGCCAGATTCGCAGAGTGGATCCTTCGAAGCGACCCGGCTCGGCAAATCCTGCTAACGACCCACAACCCCGCCGTACTCGACGGACTGCCAATTCAGGATGACCGCATCCGGCTGTTCACCGTTGATCGCGATAACAAAGGCCGCACAGTCGTCAAGCGCGTCGAATATTCGGCCAAAATGAAAAAATGGGCGGAAAAAGGTTGGACACTGTCCCGTCTTTGGACCAACAAAATGATCGGCGGCATGCCCGATGTCTGACCCAGTCCGCATTGGCTTGGTCGCGGAAGGCGTCACCGATTGGGTGGTGATCGATGCGGCAATCCACTCGATGCTCGGCGAGCGTCCGTATTCGCTGAAGCTACTCCAGCCGGAAAGCAGCGCGTTTCACGCCGGGCAGTTTGGCGGCGGATGGAAAGGTGTTTCGGGGTGGTGCGGCTTGGTTTGTGACCGCAGCGGGCGCCTGAAAGAGGACATCGTACTCGACACCTATGACGTTCTCATTCTGCATCTGGACGCGGATGTGGCCGACGAAAAAGAACCATCCCAGAGGGCTGCCGTGCTCATTTCCCTGCCCGCCCGCCTCGGCAACCACTGACGCTTTACGCCTCGTACTACTTCACTGGCTGAACGAGAAGAAGCTCCCTCCAAAAACAATCCTTTGCACGCCATCGAAGAGCACGGAAGCCTGGGTCATAGAGGCTCTCTTCCCAGGTGACAAGGACTGGAAGAAGAAAAGGGAGTGCCTCCCGAAACCTGAAGCGCGCTTCGGCCAGCAACCCTTGGCGAATCGCATCCAAAAGAGCGAAGCGGACTATCGGAAACAGGCGTCACGGCTCCGATCCGAATGGCCCCGTGTTGCCGCGACACTGCCGGAAGCCCGCCGCTTCGATCTGGACTTCCGCAGCCTCCAACGGATCTCCGCCAGATAACCACTGTGCACGCGAAATCCCAAACGGGCATAGAATAACAGGCGATGGTGCGTCCTGAAAGACGCGTTGTTCTAGCGGGTGCAAGTCCCGACCGGGTAAGCAGCGCAGCGCCCGGAAGCAGACTCCAGCCGGAAGGAGAAATCCGACCGAGCCGAGCGGAGTGTCGAAAGCCTTTGAAAGAGAAGGGAGCAAACCGGCGGGCCGCAACAATCAGTGAACGCAAAAGCCTCGTCAAATTCTCAGCCGAAAGGTGTTTGGGAGGGCCGAGCCGCTCATATCACGGCGAAGGCAACAGACAGCATCCTGGAAACGCGAAGCGGATGTTGGACCTCCCCGGGGTCGCAGGCGGTGGCACGTCGGGAAAGAACAGAGCGGAACAGGAGAGACCCTCCCTGGCAGCCGAGTCAGGCAAAGACCGTGGGTATAAAGCCGGAAGGCGGAAGTCGCGCGGAGCCAGGAGGGAGTCCGAGGGGCCGGTAGTACCTGAGAAGCCGTGCAAGACAACACGGTGGAGGGAAGGGGCCCTGCTTTGATCGAGCTGGGAAGGAGGTAAGTGCGAGGGCATGACAGAAATGAACAACACCCCCAATGAAAAAGTACGACGACTCCAAATCCAGCTATGGGTGTGTGCCAAGCAGAGTAAGACGCGGCGGTTCCATGCACTGTACGACCGGATCCACAGGAGTGACGTTCTGTGGGAAGCATGGAGACGAGTGCGCGGCAACGGCGGCGCGGCTGGGGTGGACCGGGAAACGATTCAAGCGATCGAAGAACGAGGCGCGGAAGAGTATGTACGTGAGATTCAGGCAGCGCTGCGGGCAGGCAAGTATCGCCCTTCGCCGGTGAAGAGGCGGTGGATACCGAAAGCAGATGGGAAGCAGCGGCCATTGGGGATACCAACGGTGCGGGATCGAGTGGTGCAGATGGCGGCGAAGCTGGTGATCGAGCCGATCTTTGAAGCGGACTTCCAGAGCTTCAGCTATGGATTTCGACCGAAGAAGAGCGCGACACAGGCCCTGGAAGCGATCCGCGAGGCGGGCAACCGGGGACTGAACTTTGTCGTGGATGCGGACATTCAAGGCTACTTTGACAACATCCAAAGGGACACCCTGATGGAGCTGGTGAAGGAGCGGATCTCGGACCGGCGGGTGCTGAAGCTGATCCGGCAATGGTTGGAGTGCGGGGTGATGGAAGACGGCACGGTAAGAGAAACGCTGGCGGGAACACCGCAGGGCGGAGTGATCTCGCCGCTGTTGGCGAACATCTACCTCAACAAGCTGGACCGGATCTGGGCGGCGCACTGTAGCCAACTCGGAGAACTGGTCCGGTACGCCGATGATTTCGTGGCAATGTGTGCGACGGAATCGAGGGCGAAAGAAGCACTGCGGCGGATCGGGTTGGTGATGAACCGGCTCGGCCTGACGCTGCATCCGGCGAAAACGCGGTTGGTGGACTTGAGACGAGGCCAGGAGAGCTTCGTGTTTTTGGGCTGCACGGTTCGTAAGAAGCGTAGCATCCAACGGTGGCCGAACAAGCATTACATGCAACGGTGGCCGAGCCCGAAGGCAACGAAGAAGCTCCGGGACCGAGTGCGAGAGTTGACCAGCAAGAAACAAAGCGGGAAGGATGTGAAGCAGATCATCGCCGAACTGACCCCCGTGCTTCGCGGCTGGGGGAACTATTTCCGGACTGGGAACGCCGACCGGGAGTTCAACAAAATGGACGGCTTTGTCTTCAAAAGTCTGCGACGCTGGCAATACCGGCGTGGTGGTCAGCGACCGACGAAGCGCGAACCATTTACCAGCGAACTGCTCCACGGGATGGGCCTGCACAAGTTAATGGGCACGGTGAAGTACCCGGCGCAAGCCACACCAAGAAGATCATCGGTAAGCCGTGTGCCGGAAAACGGCATGCACGGTTTGAAAGGGGAACTTAGAAACGGGCTGGCGTAAGCCGGTACCGCGCTAATATCTACCAATGCGAATTCTGCTCCTCTTCTCGATCGCGCTGGCCATGGCCACGGCACAAGACACCGCCGCACCTTGGGAAAACCCCGTGCGCAAGCAACTCAAGGCCGGCAAGCCCGTGATTGGCGCCACCATCACGATCCCCAGTCCCGAAGTCGCCGCGCAGTGCGCCAACATGGGCTTCGACTTCCTCTGGATCGAGATGGAACAC
>JALOKO010000060.1 GCA_025456495.1 Bryobacterales bacterium
GTGCCGCAGATACGCTGCGCGAAAGCCGGCGGCCGTCGTCCCTGTGTGGTAGACGATGTCCACCTTGGCCGCGTCGCGCAGATACCAGCCCATGCCGTAGTGGTAGGTTTGCCCGTTGTTCAGCCGCACCGGTTTCAATTGCAGGTTCTCGCTGGCGCGACTCAGTTGGGCGCCCTTCAGGAGGGCGCGCTCATAGCGCGCGAGGTCACCAATGGTGGTAAGTACAGCCCCGCTGGAGGCCGTGATGCGCGGCCGCACGTTGACTGCATTCTGAATTCCGCCGTTGCGAATGACATAGCCTTGCGCTCTGCCCGGAACCAGCGTCACCGTATCGTTGATGCGCGTGGATTCCATGCCTGCCGGGTGGAAGATGCGTTCGCGGAGGAAGTCTTCAAACGCCTTCCCGCTTACCCGCTCAATCACCAGGCTCAGCAGCGAGTAGGCGGCGCTGGAATACTGGAAGCGTTCCCCCGGCCGGAATTCCAACGGCTTCTGCGCAAAGAGCGCAAGAAACTCGCGCTCCGTGTAGTCGCGGTGGAAGGAGAAATCCTCCATCCCCACCCAATTCGGAATTCCCGAGGTATGGGTGAGCAGATGGTACAGGGTGATGCCGCTCCAAGTGTCGGGCGTGCGGGACAGGTACAGCGACACGGGGTCGTGGATGCGCAATTTCCCTTCGTCCGCCAGCATCAGGATGGCGCGAGCCGCAAACTGCTTTGTGATGGAGCCCACCTGAAACACCGTGCCGGTACTGGCGGGAACCCCCAGTTCCAGACTCGCAAAACCATAGGCTCCCTCGCGCAGCACTTCGCCCCGGCGCATGACAGCGAAGGCGGCGCCGGGGAGTTGCTGCTCCTGCATCTTCGCCCGGACGAAACGGTCTACCTCATCGGCCTGCGCCGCCCTGGGCAGCAGCACCAGAACCAGCAACAGCACCAGACAAGAACCAAGCTTCCGTGCGCGCATTCGCGTCCGCCGTAACATTCCTGTATCTTAGCCCGGAACGGCCGGGTGGGATCTCACCGCGTACTTGCGTGAATGGAGGCGTCGACCTGCGGACCGCTTCGATGATTGTGCGTCTCGCCCTCAGGTGCGCGGGGCCTTCCCGGCGCGGCAGGTATAATGGAAGGTTGCCGTGGGTCTCCACGGAACTTCTGATTCCATCACTGAAAGGGTCCCTCACTAGCAGGGATAGTTGGCAGGCATGGCGATTACCAGGATGCCGGAGGGCTACAAGCCCCCGAAGGCCGAAGTGGATTGGGAAGGCTTCAAGGCGCGTTGCCGCGCTGAGCACAACGTGCGCGTGGTCACCGAGGAGGAAGCGGGCACCCCGATTGATCGCGCCACCAACGGCGTGTACGGGTACACCTTTTCGGCGAGTTTCGATGCGCCCTCGCCCATCTTTGTGAAGCCCGCGTTTCAGGCGTTTGAGTATCACCGCTTACCCAACGGCGACATTGCAGTTTTGGGCTGCCTGCGTGACCAGGATGCCCAAAAATACCAGCAGGGCGAGTTTCTCACCTTGCGGCTTTATCCGGAGCCCTATGACGAAGCGGTTACCCCTGCGGTGCTCTACTATAAGCACGTGGTGCGCTCCAACAACAAGGTGTCTCGGGCGAACGGGAACTACATCGAGTTCGACGTTAAGCGCGAAGGCTAGCAACCACGGCCGTGAGGGCAATGGCCCCGTACAAGATTGGCGCACGACTGCAATGGCGCACGACTGCAATGGCGCAGTGCTGCAATCGTGCTGGTCGCGCCCGCGGGTGAGGCCCTCCGGCGTCTTGCCGTTCGAGCGGGCCGCCATCGGCGCGCCCGGTGATGGCGAAGACCCAGTGAGCGGAGAGTCAGCGCCGGGTGATCAGCCAGAACGCCACGCTCACCAGCACGCTTAGCAGCAGGCAGGTGGTGATGGGGAAGTAGAAGACGCTGCGCTCGCCTTTCCAGATGATGTCGCCTGGAAGACGACCCAGCTTGAGGGGCAGGCGGTCTCCAAATAGAAAGAGGAACCCAACCGCAATGAGCACAACACCAAGGACTACCAGCGTGCGGCCGAGTTCCTCTTTCATCCACATGGACGGATCCGCCTCCTAGGTCTGGTACAGAAATCGAACCGCCGCCAGCGCTTTTCGCACCGTCTGGCGGCGTTGCCCGCCGGGCTGCCATCGCACACTTGGGACGGCTGCTGCACCTGTCGCCTTGGCCGGGTGATGCTATTATGCCAGCGATGCAGCCTCATATTGTCCACTTGCGCCCACGATACGCCGAAACCGACCAAATGGGCGTGATCTACCACGCGAACTACCTCGTTTGGATGGAGATGGGTCGCACGGAGCTTTGCAAGGCCCGCGGCTTCAACTACAAGGACATGGAAAAGGATGGAGTCTTCCTGGCCGTCACTGAGGCCAATTGCCGCTATCTGTCGCCAGCGCGCTACGATGACCCCATTGCCGTACTCACCACAGTGGCGGAGGCCAACAAGCGCCTGGTCCGCTTTGACTACAAAATTCAGCACGCCGACACCGGCAAGCTGTTGTGCGCGGGCTTCACGCGCCACCTCTTCCTGAACGCGAACCTCCAGCCGGCATCACTTCCGGCCAAGTACCACGACCTGTTTGGCATCCTTACGCGACCAGCTTGAGGCGATCATAGCCGGTTCATCCCCACGGCCGCGGTGGCGGCTGTAGAATAGTGCCCGGGTAACCAACTCTTGTGGAGGTTGTTGATGCACGCGGATGAATTGCGGCGTTCCGTGGAACGCGATCCCGAATTGGAGACCGCGACTCCCTGGTCTCGGCGCGCCTTCCTGGCGGCAGGGGCACTGTTGCCATTGGCGGGCTGCGCGGAAAAACCCACGGCATCGGGGCCTGCCCCCGCCACCGCGCCTTCCCCCACCACTGCGCCAGTCCCGCCCGTCATCGGTGTGCAGTTGTACACCTTGCGGCGTCTGATGCCGAACGATCCGGCGGGGACGCTGAAGGCCGTTGCCGATATCGGATTCAAGAGTGTGGAATCCGGCCGCGCTGACCTGGCCAAACTCAAGCCGATTTGCGATGATCTGGGCTTGGCCATGCCCGCTGCTCACTTCGAGTACGCCTGCCTGACGGGCGATTGGACCCACTACGGCGGCAAGCCGCCTCGGCCCGGTTACAACCTGGAGGCTGCACTCACTGAGGCCAAGCAAGCGGGCATCACCTGGTTCAACATCCCTTATATCCCGCAGCCGGAGCGCACGGGCGCTGACCTGTATCCGCGCATGGCGGACCATTTCAACAAAGCCGGCGAGGCCGCGGCGAAGCTTGGAATCCGTGTGGCTTACCACCATCACGCCTTCGAGTTTGAGCGCTTCGACGGCGCCAAGGGCTTCGATACCATGCTAAGCGCGATGGAGCCGGGCAAGGCCTTCATCGAGTTCGACATCTATTGGGCCAGTGTTGCCGGAGAAGATCCCGTGGCGCTGCTGCGGAAGTACCCGCAACACATGAAGCTGATTCACTTGAAGGACAAGAAGGAAGGCACGCCGGTGATGCAAAGCGAGGCCGTGCCGCGGGATACCTTCTATGAGTTGGGAAGGGGCGTGCTGGACTTGCCGGAGGTGCTGCGCGCGGCCAACCAGCTTGGGGTGGAGCACTACTTCGTTGAGCAGGATGAGTGCCCAGGGGATCCGCTGGAGAGCATCCGGGTGAGCTATCAGTACCTGATGCAACTGAAGGGCTAGCCGCGGCGGGATAAGCTACGAAAAACTGCGCGCAGGAAGGCTGGGACTGCCGATTTTGCTGGTCCGGCTCTCGGCGCGCATGTCCTGCTGACGGGCCGATTGCAGCGGTGGCCTTCCACCGCCTGCCGCGCCCACTACTTGCGGCGGAAGTTGCTGGTGATGGCCGATTCCGGCGCCGCGAAGGTGCCCGAGATGTGGTCGTGCCAGGCCAACTGCTCTTCGTCGAAGAACGCCCACAGAAAGCCCGCGCCACATGCGGCGATGCTGGCCAACGATGCCAGCATGCGCTTCCAGCGCTGTGCCTTGGAGGGCAGGGAACCATCCAGGTTCAGGGTGCGCAGGCGCAGCGCCCGGTAGCCAGGGGTTTCCTGGTTATTGGATGTGAACAGGGCCTGGTAGGAAAGAACCACAATGGCCCAAATACTGGCCAGGCCTGCCAGCACCACCTGATTGCTGGTGGGCATGCCGATGCCCAATTGGTGTAGGGCGGCCCAACTCACGGCGCAAATCCCCGCCGCCAGAATGAGCGTGAAACCGACGTCCGCCATCATCCCGGCAAAGCGATGTAAGGGCGACGCGCCGTTCTGGTCACAAATGATAGACGCATCCACCTTGGTGCGCAATTGACGGGTGGGCGGCGCCGTTGGCGTAAGGAAATCCAGGGTGCCCTGGGCGAAGGGCAGCATGTCGGCTTTGGCGCGACGACGCGCGGGCTTCCGTCGCGATGGCGCGCTGCCGGGAGGGAACAGCCCCTCATCCGCGCCTGTTTGCGGCGAGTGAATCTTCAGTTCTACGGACGCCGAAGGCAACTCCCCGGGTTGGAAGAGGCTGGGCTGTGGAGAGGGCGGCGCAATCCGCAGTGCGGGACGCTCCACCGTCCGCGGCGCTTCCTCTTGGGGCGCTGTTGCGGGGTCGGCCGACGGGTAGTGCAATTGCCGCGCAGTGGAGGCAGTGGACGCCAGCCCGGTTGGGTGGTCCGCCCCGGCTTGGGTGACAGGAGGCACCACCACCGTGTTGGCCACCACCGCGGAGAAGCGGGCTTGAGGATTCACCAGGAACGGGCGTGCTCCGCCAGCCGACAGCGGCGCGCCACTGGCATCCGCATGTGCTTGGGGTCTTGGCGCGAGGGTGCGCGGAGCACGGCTACCACCAGCGCTGAAGGACACGCCACAGCGGGTGCATCGCGTCTCAAACGCGCTGTTCGTACTGCCACATCGTGGACAATTCATCCTCAGTCGCCTCAGCTCTTCGCACTCTCATCCGGTTGCCGGTCGCTGTTACTGCTTCCGCCGGAAACCTGTCCTTCGCTGTCGCGTCTACCAGAAGTGCATCCCGGCAGAGAACCCCCTGCTTGCCTTGTGTGGAATTCCCATGCTACCGTCCGAGGTTTGGGCGCTTCCACTTCCATCGCACGCAAAGCTGCTCTTCTCTCGAATAACATAATCGGGCGAAAATGTCATAGCTTTTTTTACCTCAGACACGGTCTTTTCCGAACATTTGCTGTTATCTGTCTGTTTATTCTCCCTTTATTCTCCGATTGTTTCGCGCAAACCATTCCCGATCCGCTTCCCGATGTCTCTGAAGAAGTATTGCCCCGTCTGCGGGTAGACCGCTCTTTGGGCGCGTCGGAGGTGCTGGTTCTGGCCAAGGATAAGCGCATCGAAGGCGACTGGACATATCTGGAAGGGCTGGCTGAGTTGCGCGCCAACGCGGTGCTGCTGCGCGCCGATGAAATTGATTACAACCAGCAGACCGGCTATGCCGAAGCGCGCGGGAACGTCTATTACGAAGACCTGCAACGAAAGGAAAAGGTGTGGGCCACACGGGCGGAGTATTTCACGCGTGAAGAGCGTGGGAAGTTCTACCAGGTCCGTGGGGAAACCTACCCCAAAATCGAGGGTCGTCCCGGCTTGTACCGAACAGAAAGTCCGGTTCGCTTTGAAGGTGCATGGGCGGAGCGTCTGGGTGAGGAGTTTCGACTGTATGACGGTACGCTTACCAACTGCGAAACGCCCATTCCCTGGTGGACCTTAAAGAGCCCGCAATTCAGCATTCGGCCCGGCGAAAGCGCTACGATGCGCAACGCAGTGCTGCGTATCCGGAAGGTGCCGGTTTTGTATGCGCCCTGGTTCTATAAGTCATTGAAGGAGGGTGAGCGCAAGAGTGGCTTCCTTACCCCAAATATCGGCAACAGTAATCGGCGTGGCCAGATGGTAGGCGTGGGATACTACTGGGCGATTGCGCGCAATTATGACGCGATGTATCGCGGGCAGTATTTCACCACCCGCGGCTTAGCGCATCAGGTGGACTTCCGCGGAAAACCCACACGGAACAGCGACTTCAATTTCAGCCTGTACGGGGTGAATGACCGTGGACTTCCCATTGAGCGCACCGTGTTGGTTCCGAACCCTGAGCGTCCTGGAGAGCTCATCCAGGTAACCCGGGCAGACCGCTTCAAAGCCTCGGGAGTGAACATCACTTCGCGGGGACAAACGACGCTGCCCAAGGGATTTTATGCCCGGGGGGAGCTGAATTACCTGAGTTCCTTGCGGTTCCGGCAGGAGTTTTCGGAATCGATTGCTGAGGCCATCGCCCCGGAAATCCAGTCAGTGGGTGTGGTTGCCCGCGATTGGAGCACCTTCCATCTCACTGCGGTCTTTTCCCGTTTGCAGAACTTCCGCACAACGGACGAAGACGTCATCAGCGTACGAAAGCTGCCCGAATTGCGCCTGGCCAGCCGCGGCCGACGCCTTCGTAAGGAGATTCCGGTGTACGTGGCATTCGACGCCGCGGGCGGACTGGTGCGTCGCAGCCAGCCCCTATTCCAAACGCGACAGTTCGTTTCGCGCGTGGATTTCGCTCCGCGCATCTTCGCGCCCCTGGAATGGAAGGGGTTCCATATCGTGCCCAGCTACTCACCCCGCGTAACGGCCTACGATTCCAAGCTGGAGGGCGCCGCGGTGGGCGGCGTGAACGTGGTGGGCGCCAACCTGCTGCGACGTTCCCAGGAGTTTGGCCTTGAGATTCTGCCGCCCAGCCTCTCGCGCGTGTTCAACAAAAAGGGCATTTGGGGAGACAAGGTGAAGCACGTCATTGAACCCCGGCTCGCCCTCCGCTATGTGAACGGAATTGACAACTTCAATGAGCTGGTTCGCTTTGACACCACGGAGTTGCTCTCCAACACGGCAGAGGCGGAGTTCTCGCTGGTGAACCGATTCTTCGGCAAACGCGGCGACAGCACCGACGAGGTGCTCACCTGGGAGGTTCGCCATAAGCGCTTCTTCGATTCTGACTTCGGCGGCGCGGTGGTGGCGGGCAGGCGCAATGTGGTTGCCAGTTCGCTGGATTTCAGCACGTTCACCTTCCTGAACCAGCCGCGCACCTATTCGCCCATCGCCAGCACCTTTCGCATCTCGCCCGCCACCCGCTACGGCATTCAATGGCGCAGTGATTTTGACCCCTTTTACAACCAATTTCTGAATAGCATTCTCAGCGTAGACGCCCGGGTGAGCGACTTCCTGTTCGTGGTGGGCCAGAACCGCGTGCGCAGCACCCCCTTGCTGGTTGACCCGGACAACCCCAACGAGACCCTGGCCCGCGACATCCCCAGTTCGCAGTTGCTTTCGCCCCCGGCCAACCAGCTCATCAGCACGGTGGCCTGGCGCGACTCGCTGAAGCGTGGCTGGAGCGCGGCCTTCAACAACTGGTACGATTTCCGCACCAGGACGGTGGTGACCTCCACCGGCCAGCTCACCTACAACACGGATTGCTGCGGATTCAGCGTCCAGTATCGCCGCTTTGGATTTGGCACCCGCAGCGAGAACCAGTTCCGCTTCTCGCTAACCATCGCCAACATTGGCGCCTTTGGAACCCTACGGAAGCAGGAGCGGCTGTTCTAGGCTCCCATGCACGCCAGGCGCGTCCCGAGCCGCGTCAGGCGCCTTTCCCGTGGCGCAGCCCCATGGTTGGCGCGGAATTGCAGCTAGCGATCGCGGCCCACCAGTGCACGCCGCAATCGCCCGCCCAGACGGTCGCGATAGGCCCAGGCCGCAGCCAACCCCGCAATGCCCAGGGCCATCGTTTCCATGGGAAGCCAGCGATACAGCCGGTACATGGCCCACAACACCGTGATGGGGATGACCACGGTGATGAACACCACAAAGACAATGTGCCCGGCCAGCTCCAGCAGGTCGCGCAACGACGCGCGGGGCGGAGGCAGCGGGGCAAAGTCGTTCGGATCGCGAAAGGGTTCCGGCGACAGCACCTCGTCCGGATCGCGAGCGGGCTGCGTGTCGTGGGCTTCCTGGAGGGTGTCGTCTCCACCCGGCGGGGACTGGGGCTGGCGAGCGGACGCGTCGTACTCTTCCATCAGCGGTGGCGCCTTAAGGGATGCGGACCGCGACTAGACGTCCTTCGGCATCGGCGTCATCGCGGGAAAGCCCCACCAGACCGGTGACGTATTCGTTCTTCACGAACACAAACACCGGCTTGCCGTCCACTTGTCCGAAGTAACCGCCGAACCCGGCGACGAACTTTGCCTCGGTCATCGCGTCCTTGACGTGGCCCAGGTAGACGGCGGCCATCCCGGTGTTTTGTGCCTTGAAGAGGAACTGCTGATAGGTCTTGGAACCCTTCCGATACTCGGCGAGGGTTGCCTGCGGCAGCGTTTCCTTGTTGAACAGATTTCCCTCACTGAGGGCCGCCTGCAGCCTGTGCTCCCGCGGCATGAAGCGCGACAGGTCTTGCTGCTGCGGATGCTTGGGCTTCGCCGTGACGGGCGCAACGTCCTGCCTGGCGGTTTCGCCGCCGGGGCCGCAGGCCAACATCCCGGCCAGCAACAGCGCTGCAAGTAGTCCTGCCAGAAGGGGGCCCGCCAGAAGGGGGCCTGCCACCAGCCCACGAATCGCCGTTCCAGCATCCGGTGGCTGCCTGTGCAATCGCATGCTCACTGCCCCAGCATAGCGCAAGTGGAGCCGCTATCCCGCTGATTTCGCCGCCCGGTAGGCCTCGCGGATGGCCATGATCTGGCTGGCGTGCTTTTCTGCGTGTTCGGTGTAGAGTTCCAGCAAACCGGCAAGGGTCATGGCGCCGCGGCGGGGATGCGTGCAGGGCCGTAGCCAGGCCTCCGCGGGCAAAGGCTCCAGAAGTTCGAAGGTCTCGCGGCGTACGCGACGGAAGGTCTCCATGCAGTCAGATGGCTTGCGGCGGGCGTAGTCCAAGCGCTCCGCCCAGGCATCCTGATCCCACCCGGCGAAGGCGGGATTGTCCTCGGCGATGGCTTGTCGGAAGCGGGAGGCGCCCATCATTTCGCTATCTACCAGGTGCGCCATGATCTGGCGAATACTCCACTTTCCCGGGGCGGGGGAGAAGTCGAACTCCCGTCCGGCGGCTCCCGTCAGCAGGGCGGCCAGCAACTCTGGTCCACGGCGGAAGCGGATCAATTGTTCTGCGGTTTCAGGCATGGTGGTGATGGGCCAAGGCGGTTCAGATATAGTCCGCGCAACTCATGTAGTAGCCGCATTGCTGGCAGTAGAGCTTGCACTTGCGGGCCAGCAGCTTCTGGCTGCAAACCGGGCAATGGAGCATGGGTTCGGCGTCCTCACCCTGCCGGTGTTCGCCCACGGGCGTCGCGGGCTGTACGGCGGTCTCTGCTGCGTCGACTGGGGGACTGTGCGGCGAGCGGCTCATCCGACTTCCAGTGTACCCTGATCCCATGCGTGGACTGATGCTGTTTCTCTTCCTGCTGGGGCAGTTGCTGCTTGCCCAACCCGCCGACCTGGATGCCTGGGTGGCCCGCACCCAACAGCAGTTTGAGGTGCCCGGCATCGCCGTGGCCATCGTGAAGGACGGCCAGACGGTGCTTGCCAAGGGATACGGCGTACGTGTGCTGGGGCAGCCCGGCAGGGTAGACGCGCAAACCCGCTTCGGCATCGCCTCCAATACCAAGGCGTTCACGGCCGCGGCGTTGGCCATCCTGGTGGACGAAGGCAAATTGCGCTGGGACGACCCCGTCCAAAAGCATCTGCCCGAGTTCCAGATGGCTGACCCCTACGTCAGCCGCGAGGTAACGCTCCGCGACCTGCTGAGCCATCGTAGCGGCATGGGACTGGGCGCGGGCGACCTTCTCTACTGGCCTGACACCACATTCACCCGCGCGGACGTACTGCGCGCCGCCCGTCGCCTTCCCGTGGATTCCAGCTTTCGCAGTCGTTATGCGTACAACAACCTGGGCTACGTGGTTGCGGGTGAGGTGCTGCGCGCCGCTTCGGGCCTTTCCTGGGAGGCCTTTGTGCAACAGCGCCTTCTGCACCCACTGGGCATGACGCAGACCCGCATCACCAGTGACGGCCTGCATCCGGAAAGCGACAACGTGGCCGTGCCGCACTCGCGCGGATGGCGGCTGGAGGGCACGCTGCAACCCATCAAACCCACGCGTGATGCGGTGTGGGCCGCCGCCGCCGGGCTGAAATCCAGCGTCACGGACATCGCCCGCTGGCTGACCCTGCAACTGAACCAGGGCAAACTCACCGACGGCACAGTGCTGTTCAGCGCCCGGCAGGCGCACGAGATGTGGACGCCGCAAATCGCCCTCCGTGTGGGAGACCCGCACCCTCTGCTGGCCTCGACCAAGCCCCTCTTCGCCGCCTACGGACTGGGCTGGAGCCTGAAGGACTACCAGGGTCGCAAGATTGTCACCCACAGCGGAGGGCTCACCGGCATGGTGACGCTTACCCTGATGGTTCCTGAAGAGAAGCTGGGCATCGTGGTGCTCACCAATCAGGAGGAGGGCGGTGCGTTCCAGGCGATTGCCTATCACATCCTGGACCACTACCTGAAGTTAGAGCCACGGGATTGGATTGCCGCCTACGCCGCCAGCACTGCGGAAAGCCGAAAGAAGGCCAATGCGGAAGAGGCCAAGACCCTGGCCACGCGCCTTGGCGGCACTACACCCTCGTTGGCCTTGAGCGCCTATGCGGGCGCCTACACCGACGCCTGGTATGGAGCGGGAGAAGTGGTAGCGGAAGGATCTGCCCTTTCGCTGCGCATGCGGGGCACCCCGGATATGCACGGTCCGTTGGAGCATTTTCACCACGACACCTTCATTGTCCGCTGGCGCGACCAGACGATTCCCGACGCCTTCGTGCATTTCGGACTGAGCCCCGAAGGCAAGCTAACCGGTTTCCGCATGAAGGCCATTTCGCCCTTGGCGGATTTCAGCTTCGACTACCACGACCTTCACTTCCAACGGGATCCCGAAGCCGCAACCGCCGCGCAGTGAAGCCTCCAGGGCGGATGCAGCAGCAGCCTGCCGCCGCATAGCGATCCGGCCGGATTTGGCGCACAGCCGGATTTGGCGCACAGCCGGATTTAGAACACAGCCGGATGCGGCGCATTGACTGGGCCAGCGGCGCGGGGTAACCTGAAATGTAATCCTGATGGGCTGCTTGGGCGGCCCCATGGCGCGGTGGCAGAGTGGTCATGCAGAGGTCTGCAAAACCTCGTACGCCGGTTCGATTCCGGCCCGTGCCTCCATCCTCCTTCTTCTCCGGTAATGTCGCATTTGCCACCCCCCGGGGCGCGGTAGCCAAGTGGTAAGGCAGAGGTCTGCAAAACCTCTATTCGCCGGTTCGATTCCGGCCCGCGCCTCCACAAATCCATCCGCCCCTGCCTGACTGGATCCGCGCCCTTGCTTTAATGGACCTGTCTTGCCCAGATGGACCTGTCTTGCCCAGATGGACCTGTCTTGCCCAGATGGACCTGTCTTGCCCAGATGGACCTGTCTTGCCCAGATGGACCCGGCATGCCTAGATGGAATAGTCCTCGTTGAAGATGCGCGCTTCCTTCAGGCTGACGAAGACATCGTCGCCCAGGCTGAGGTTCAGCGCGCGCAGGCGTTCATGGGCCAACTCCACCAGAATCGGTTCGCCGTCGGCGCGTGAAAGCTCCACCTTCGCCGACGGGCCTGCTAC
>JALOKO010000508.1 GCA_025456495.1 Bryobacterales bacterium
GCGGCGCCTGGACACCAATCTGCGCGGCGGCCAGCATCGTCCCCAGCAGGACCGTGGCTGCCATGCCAAGGAAACACCGAATTCCTGATCTTTTCATCGCGACTCCCCTAGGACCAAGATGGATTCCGTGGCCACTTCGTTTCACGCGCCGGGCGGTGAGGGCAAGGAAACCCTGCCGAGGACCCAGCAAAACGGTTGCCCCTATTCTACTATCGGCGGAACGCGGGGAATGCCGCGCCATGGATGGCCCTGACGTCGCGCGCCCTTGATGCCGCGCGCCACCAATATCGCGCGCCCCCGATAGCGCGCGCCTAGGGCTTCTTCTGTGCGGGCGGCGGCTCAGGCTGGGTGGTTGATTCCGCTGGCTGGTCAGCCGGTGGGACGAAGCGGACGCGATCCGGCAGGGCTGCGTCTTCGCGCTGCAGTTTCAGCACCATCCCCGTATCGGTGACCATCCAGACGTGGTTTTCGTCGAAGGTTTCCAACACCGCGCGACGGGCCGAGGCGCGGTAGTCCACTTCCATCTCGGTCCAGGATTGGAAGTCATGGGACCGCATGACGCGCAGGCGACCGGGGATTGGGCTCCAGTACAGTTGGCCGGTGGGCTCCACCGCCACCAGATAGGCCGGGCCGCGCGCGGGCAGCGCGATGTCGGTGATGGCGTGGCGCTTGTCCCGGTAAACGCGGTGCATTTGCCCGGTCGGCCACTCGAAATAGAACAGTTCCGCCGGATACTCGAAGCCGTTGGAAAAATTCACCAACGTGAGCCCCAATTGGTCGGTCCCCAGTTCGGTGGTGACCACCTCGCCAAACATGGAAACCTCCTGCGCGCGCCAGACGGAGCCCCCGTCGGAGGTATCGGCGAAGATATTGATATGCGGCGTATCGCGCTGCCGGGTGGCGCGATCGGGCAACAGCCAGTCCGGGAGGAGATCGCGATTGGTGGGCGGCCGACTCCATCCGGTGACAAAGCCAAACCGGTCGTTCACAAAGTGGATGTGACGCAGCGTGGTGTAGTCAGGGTTGGTGCTGATGGCGGGCGTGGTTGTCACCGGCGCCCATCGCTGGCCGCCATCCTGTGTCTGGTAGAAACTCTTGCTGGCGCCCACGGCAAAGCCAGTCCGCTCATTCAGGAACCAGACCGCCTCCACTTCCTTGAGGCGGGCGACGCGTTTCCAGTCGCTACCCAACTCATCAGAGCGGTAAATGCCGTCCTCGCAAGCGGCAAACAGAATACCGGCGCGCAGGGCAAAGATATCGCTGCAATACTTCTTCACCACCACCAGATTCCAGGTGGCGCCGTCGGTAGTTACCAGGTTGACGGGGCGTTGCCGTTCGCGGGAACGGCTCTCCAGAAAGCCGATGGCGACGCCTCGTTGGGAATCGATGAAGGCGACATCCACCAGGCGCAGGTCAAACTCCCGGTCTACGTGCTGGTATTGTAGAGTCCAGCGGTCAGCGGCGAAGCCGGGCACGCCAGCAGTCGCCAGCAGGACGAGGGCGATCAATGGCCAGAATTTTCCATGCACAGTCATGCGATGCCGTCTTTCCTCGGGATGCGTCAAAGCGATGTGCCGTTACCCGCCCCGGGACCAGTGCTGTTGGTCATGACGCTACGCACCAGGTGGGCGCCCTCCACGCTGGCGGGTTCAATCAACGTCAGCATCAGATAGCAGCCCAGCACTTCGCCGATGGTGGTGAGGAACTCCATGTCGTCGCCGCTGTGATCGTGGGACTGGCGGTACTGCACATTGACGACGCCCAGGACGCGATTCTGACAAATGACGGGCGCCGAAAGAAACGACTCGTAGGTGTCCTCGGGCAGGTTGGTGAAGGTCTTGAAGCGCGGATCCTTGAAGGCCTCGCGGGGCAAGGCCAGCAGCCTCCGTTCGCGCGCCACCCAACCGGTGAGGCCTTCACTCAGGCGTAGACGGATGTTGGCCAAATCGCTTACCGGGCGGTCATGCGTGGCGCACAGCACCAACTCGTCGCCATCCTTCACGTAGAGAAAGCAGGAATCGCAACCAAGATAGGACACCACCTGGTGGACGATGCCGTCCAGCACGTCGTGGACGGTCATTTCCTTGGCGATAAAGCGGGAAATCTGCTTCAACGCCAGGAGTTGCTTTTCAATGCGCTGGTGCGCCAGGCCGTGGCCTTTACCCTTGGACACGTCTTGATTATCTCAGACAAGCATCGGTGCGGATTGGGATGGCCATCGCAGCGCCGAACGGCATGCAGGCGCGAGGCGAAACGGGAAGGGGACGGACGACCATGCCGAGGCAGTGATCTTCCGTCCCCCTGGACGAGCGCCGGTGCAACCTGACTAGAATTGCAGGCGCAGGGCGAACTGAACCAGGCGCGGGTCAAACGTGTTCAGGAACTGCCCAAAGGCGGGACTGTTTCTGTTTGACTGCACGCTGAAGAAGTTGGTTTTGTTGGTGAGGTTGAAGACCTCAGTACGGAACTGCAACTGCCAGCCTTCCCTGGCCAGCGGGAAGTCCTTGGCAATGGCCAGGTCGTTCTGGAAAAAGACCGGCATGCGCACCAGGTTCCTGCCGGCATTGCCGAATGGGGACGCGCCGGTGGGCAGCGTCACCGTGGCGGGGTTGAGGTAGAAGATGCCGGTGCGGCTTTCTTCGGGCAGAAGCGGGTCGCCGGATACGTTGGGCCGGTACCGTGGCGCGCCACGCCAGTCAGGGCCGATGGTGGACACCTGAACCGCGCTGCCGGGTGTGTAGAACATGTTCACCGTCGCCCCGGTCCACCAGTTGTTGATGCTGCTGATGTTCCATCCACCCAGCAGGGCATTGGTGAGGCCATTGGCGGTGGATAGCCATCGCCGTCCCTTGCCGAAGGGAAGTTCGTAGGTGACGGTGGTGATGTTGGTGAGCGTCTGGTCGTAGGCGCTAGGCCCTTTTTCCGCCGCCAGGTTATAGAAGTTCTGCGGCGCTGAAGCGTTGCCGTTGGGGCCTTCCAGTGCGCCAGATCCGTTGTCCAAGGCCTTCGAATAGGTGAAGGAGTTCAGCAGGAAGAGCGACGAAAAGCGACGTTCAAAGCGCACCTGCAGGCTGTTGTAGTTGCTCCACCCGCCGGGGAAGGCGTAGGTGATGTCAGCGAAGCCCTGAATGGGACGACGCGCCTGCAGGGAAGGCCGCTGCGCCGCGGG
>JALOKO010000509.1 GCA_025456495.1 Bryobacterales bacterium
AATTCGCCCAATGGTTGAGCCTTAAGACCGGGCACTTCTACCGCTTGCCTACTGAGGCCGAATGGGAGTACGCCTGCCGCGCTGGCTCATCCACGGCCTATTCCTTCGGCGACAACCCCGCGCAGTTGGGTGACTACGCCTGGTACAGCGCCAACAGCAACGACAAGTATCAGCAGGTGGGCAAGAAGAAGCCCAATGCGTGGGGCCTCTACGACATGCACGGCAACGTGATGGAATGGACCCTCGACGCTCACGCCAGCAACTTCTACAGCGAAGGCGGCGCGCTGGCGCTCAACCCCTGGAATCGCGCCAGCCAGCCCTATCCGCATGCAGTTCGCGGCGGCGGCTGGGCCGATGGTCCCGCGCAGTTACGCTGCGCTGCCCGTGTCCCCAGTGACCCGTCCTGGAAGGTGCAGGACCCGCAACTGCCGAAGAGCATCTGGTACCACACGGATGCCCAATGGCTGGGCTTCCGCCTGGTGCGTCCACTGCAATTGCCCTCAGCCGAAGAAATGTTTGCCTACTGGAACAATGGCGTGGAGTATGACTAGCCATGCCCCGTGCTCAGCGGTTAGCCTCCGGTAGTTGCACTGCCAGCAGCCGACGCCGCTTCTTGCGCGCGACGTGTGGACTAGCCGCGTCGCTGCCGGCGCTCGCCGCACAGTTGGCGCCAACCAGCGGGTCTCCAGCCCACAATCGTCCTGCTCGCAATAGTCGTGCTCGCAATGGTTCGGCTCTGGATAGTTTGGCTCCAAACGGTTCTGATCCGTATCATTCCACCATTGATGATTTAGCCCCTTACCAAATGCTCAGCCACAGTGAGCCCTGCATGGGAACACTGGTCACCATCCGCGCCCATCATCCCGACGAAGCACTGGCCTACCGCGCCATCGCCGCTGCCTTCCGCCGCATGCACGCCCTGGACGCCATGCTCTCTGACTATCGCCCCGATAGCGAACTCAACCAGCTCTGCCGCACCGCCCACCACACCCCGTTCTCTGCATCGCCTGACCTCTTCCGCGTCCTCAGCGAAAGCCTGCGGATGGCGCGCGCAACCGCTGGCGCCTTCAGTCCCGCCATCGGACCGCTGGTGGAGTTGTGGCGCAAGGCTCGCCAGCAACACCAGCTCCCCTCCCCCGCGGCGTTGCGGGATGCCCGCGCACGCGCCAGTTGGCGCGACATCCGGTTAGACCCCGCACGCGGCCTCGTCCGCCTTCCCCGCCCCGGCATGCAGTTGGATTTCGGCGGTATCGCCAAGGGCTACGCCGCCGATGAGGCCCTTGTCGTTCTCGCCCGGAACGGCGTCAACCGGGCCATGGTTGCCGCCAGCGGCGACATCGCCGTCAGCGTTGCCCCCGGCGCTTCCATCCCGTGGCACGTCGCGCTGGACACCGGCCTGGAAGCCGACGCACCCGTCGCCCGTCTGCTTCATCATGCCGTCTCCACTTCCGGTGATCGCCATCAGCACGTCGACATCGNNNCCATCGCGGCCAGTGTCATCGGCCCCTCGGCCCTGCATACTGACAGCGCCGCCACCGCGCTCACCGTACTGGGCTTCGACGGCGCGCCACAGTTCCTCGCCGCCCATCCCACCCTGCATGCGCGTCTCGTCCGCGCCACGCCCCACCATGGTCCGGACATCTGGCAGAGCCCGGGCTTCGCTGCCTTCCTGGCCTAACCGGCCACCGGAGCTTGCTTGGCTTCCAGCTCGCCCCAACGCTCGTACAGCCTCTCCACCTCGCGCTGCAGCGTTTCCTGCTCAGCCAGCAGCGCCGTCACACGCGCGCCATCGCTCAGCACCGCCGCGTCGCTCAATTGGGTCTCTACAACCGCCAGCCGCGCTTCCGCTTCATGGATGCGCTCCTCCATGCCTTCCCACTCCCGTTGCTCCTTGTAGGACAGCTTTTGCGCGCGCGTTCCGCTTCCGCCGCCGGTGTTTGCCGCACTCTTCGCCACGGCCTCGACAGCCCGCGCAGTGGCCTGCCGTCGCACTTGTTCCCGCTCGCGCACCGCATCCCGCCACTGCCAGTAATCGGCGAACAATCCCCACTCCCCTTCTCCAAACAAACCCAGCACCTGCGTCGACACACGGTCCAGCAGGAAGCGGTCGTGGGTAATCAGAATCAGCGCCCCGGGGAACTCCAGCAAGCTCTCTTCCAACACCTCCAGCGTGGGGATGTCCAGGTCGTTGGTAGGCTCATCCAGCAGCAGCAAGTCCGCCGGATCCAGCATCAGCCGCGCAACCAGCAACCGCGCGTGCTCCCCGCCCGAGAGGCTCCCCACCGGCGATTGCAATTGCTCCTTGTCAAACAGAAAGCGCTGCGCCCACGCCGCCACATGGATGCTTTTGTCCCGATACAGAATCAGGTCCTCATGCGCCCCCAGCGCCTCGCGCAACGAATGCTGCGGATTCAGTTGCTCCCGCCGCTGGTCAAAGTACACCGGCTTCAGGAAGTCTGCCTGACGGACGCTGCCCGCGTCCGCCGTCTCCTGTCCCAACAGGATCCGCAATAGCGTTGTCTTGCCGCTGCCATTGGCCCCCACCAGGCCCAGTCGCATGCGCGGCCCCAGCAGGAACGACAGGTCACGAAACAGCACGTTGCCGTCATAGGCCTTGCTGAGTTCCCGCGCTTCCAGTAGCCGCTTCGTTTGCCGGTCTGTACTTTCAAAGTCGATCTGCGCCGCGCCCCCGCGATTCAACGTCCGCGTGGTCTCCAACTCATCAATCAGCCGATAGGCATTGTCGATGCGCGCCTTGGCCTTGGTTGCACGCGCCTTCGGCCCTCGCCGCAGCCACTCCATCTCTGTCCGCACCCGGTTCGCCAGCGAGTCCTCATAGCTTGCCTGCCCTCGCAGGAACTCCTCGCGCTTTTCCAGGAAGACGCTGTAGTTGCCCGGAGCCCGAAAAATGCCATCGGGAAAATTCCGCCCCAACTCCGCCATCTCCCTGGCCACGTTCTCCAGGAAGTAACGGTCGTGGCTCACCACCACATAGGACGGCGCCTCGCTGGCCAGAAACGATTCCAGCCATTCGATGCCTTCCATGTCCAGGTGATTGGTGGGCTCGTCCAACAGCAGAAGGTCCGGCTGCGCCACCACCTGCGCGGCAATCGCCAGCCGCTTCTGCCACCCACCGGAAAGCAGCCGCGCTTCCTGCGCAGGGTCCGTGAAGCCCACCTTGCCCAGCACCATGTGCAGCCGACGATCGCGCTCCAGTTCCTCCAGCCCCAACGGTGCGATGCCCGCCTCCAGCGCGCTCCACACGGTCTCCCCGGCAGCAAACTCCGTCTCCTGCGCCACATACCCCGCGCGCACGCCCTTACGCCGCACCACCTCTCCGGTGTCCGCCGTTTCCAGCCCGGCCAGAATCGCCAGCAGCGTGCTCTTCCCACTCCCGTTGCGGCCAATCAGCCCCAGCCGGTCACCCTCCGCCAGGTGCAGCGTGAAGTTCTGAAACAAGGGGCGCGATCCATACGCCTTGCTAATCCCCAAACAACTCAACAGCGATGCCATTCCCTCCATGGTAGCCCGCCTGCAGCCAAGCCCCTCCCCGCAATCCGCCTACAATCGCAATCCGCCCGCAATAGTACACTGAAGGTATCTGGGTACACGGGGACGCAAGCGCCATATGAGCAAGTTCTACATTGAAACCTTCGGCTGCCAGATGAACGCGCACGATTCGGAAAAGGTCATCGGCACCATGATGGCCAGTGGCTACACGCAAGTGGAGTCGCCCGACGACGCAGACTTCGTGCTTTACAACACCTGCAGCATCCGCGACAAAGCGGAGCAGAAGGTCTACCACCGCTTAGACCAGTTCAAGAAGTCCAACGGCAAGGGCAAGCGCTTCGGCGTGCTGGGCTGCGTGGCCCAACAGGAAGGTGAGGCCATCTTCGACCGTGCCCCCCACGTCAGCCTGGTCGTTGGCTCCGCCAGCTACAGCAAGCTACCCGAGTTGCTGGTCCGCATTGAAGGCGGTGAACAGCGCGTCACCGGCCTCAGCCTGGATACGGACGACACCTTCGAAACGCCGCTCACCCGCCGCGACAATCCGCACAAAGCCTACATCACCATCATTGAAGGTTGCGACAAGAACTGCACCTATTGTGTGGTGCCCTTCACGCGTGGCCGTGAGCGCAGCCGCACCTCCGACAGCGTCCTGCAGGAAGCCCGCCAACTGGTTGACCTTGGCTACACCGAGATCATGCTGCTGGGCCAGAACGTCAATAGCTACCGTGACCCGTCGCCCGCCAACTGGGATTTTGCCACGCTGTTGCAGCGCATCGGCGAGATTCCCGGCCTGCGCCGTGTCCGCTTCACCACGTCGCACCCGCGCGATTTCGTCAAGGACATCGTCGACGCCATCACCGAAAACCCGGTCCTGTGCAACTTCGTCCACCTGCCCGTGCAGAGCGGCTCCAGCGCAGTCCTCGAACGCATGGACCGCCTCTACACCCGCGAACGCTACCTGGAGTGCATCGCCTGGATGAAGGCCTCTCCCCGGGAGATCGCCCTCTCCACCGACATCATCGTTGGCTTCCCTGGCGAGACCGAAGCGGACTTCCAGCAGACGATGTCCCTCCTTGACGAGGTCCGCTACTCTTCCATCTTCAGCTTCAAGTATTCCCCGCGCCCCAACACCGGCG
>JALOKO010000061.1 GCA_025456495.1 Bryobacterales bacterium
ATCTTTGTTAAAGGTGCTCGCCCTAGTGGCGTACCTGGGAGCGGCAGCGCTGTGCTTGGGGTCCGGGGAACTGCGCCGAATGGATGGCGTGCGGAAGCTGCTGGCGCTGACGGTGGTGTACTTCGGGGCGATGGCGGTATTTAACCAGAAGTTGACCTATTACCTGATCCATATCGTGCCGATGTACGCGGCGCTGCTAGCGGTAGCAGTGTGGTGGCTCTGGGAGAAGCGGCCGCGTTGGCGGATGGCGCTGGCGGTGGGGGTGGTAGGGCTGATCGGGGTGGAAATGACTGGGATTGCGGCCAAGGCGATGACGCGATCTTACATCGCGGCGCAACGGGAACTGGTGCGGTACGTGCGGGAGCAGGCGCGGCCCGGGGACCTGATCATCGGGACGGCGGCGCTGTTATACGAGATGGACTTCGATCCGCGACTGTGCGACGACCCGTATCTGGGGACCCGTTCGGGCCGGGTACCCGATGTCATCATCATCGAAAACCTGTACCGGCCGCTGTACGGAGCGTGGCGAACGGAGCGACCTGAAGATTTCGCGCGGATCGCGGCGCGGATGGCCGAATACCGGAAAGTAAGGCAGATCGACGAGTATGAAGTGTATCTCCGGGCCGAGCGGACAGGCCTGGAAGCGAGGACCCATTGAAATCTCCCTGTACGATTGTGATTCCTTGCTATAACGAGGCGGCGCGTTTTCCGGTCGAGGATTTTCTGACGTTTGCCGGGACGCATCCGGAGATCCGGTTCTTGCTGGTGAATGATGGCAGCAAGGACGAGACCATGGCGCTGCTGCAGCGGTTGCGGGCTGGGCGGGAAGAGCAGATCGAGGTGCTGGATCAGCGGGTGAATGGAGGTAAGGGGGAGGCGGTTCGTTGCGGAATGCTGCGGGCGCTGGAGCAGGAGGGTTGCTTGTACGCTGGATTCTGGGACGCCGACATGGCGACACCGCTGGAAGCGATCGGAGAGTTGACTGAGGTGCTGGCGAAGCGTCCCGGAGTAATGATGATCTTCGGCGCACGGGTGAAACTGCTGGGACGGCGGGTGGAACGGCGTGCTGTGCGGCACTACCTGGGACGGGTATTCGCGACAACAGTATCGGTGTTGTTAAAGCTGCCCATATACGACACACAGTGTGGGGCGAAGCTATTCCGGGTTACGCCGAGGATGCGGGAACTGTTTGCCGATCCATACTGCTCGCGGTGGGTTTTCGATGTCGAGATCATCGCCCGGTTTATCCGGCAGCAGCGCTACGACATGGCGGCGGTGGCTGAGGCGATCTATGAGTTTCCGCTGCAGGAGTGGAGAGACGTCGCGGGTTCCAAAGTGCGTCCGAAGGACTTTTTCCGGGCCTTTTTCGATGTCCTGCGGATTCGCCGGCTCTATTTCTAGGGCCGGCGATTTTGCCTCGTGCCAGCTGATTTCAGTAGGCGGGAGAGGTAAAGATCAGGAGCGGGATACGGTGTTGCTCCGTTAGAGACGGGTGAAGTCGAGCACAGGCAGACCGCTGGCCTGGATGCGGTCAGCAGCTACTTCGCCGGGGGATTGCGTCAGCACGATCACTTCGCTGCTGGCAATCATCTCGTCAACCGAGGGCACGACGAGCTTGCCAATATGAGGGACGGCAGCAAAGACAAAGTTGCGGTTGGTGCCGTAGATCTCGTCGAGCTTGATATGAGGATCGAAGACAAAGAGCTTGCGGCCCTTGCCGTAGATCTGTTCAATGAGTGTGACGACAGGGCTTTCGCGCAGGTCATCAGTGTTTTCCTTAAAGGCGAGGCCGAAGACACCGACGCGTTCCTTTCCGGTATCAAGGACGGCCTGGATCGAACGCTGCAGGTGACGGGAATTGCTGGGCAGGACGGCCTCGAGCATGGGGAGCGAGAGATCGAGACGCCCGGCGCGGTAGGTGAGAGCGCGGAGATCCTTCGGCAGGCAGGAGCCGCCGAAAGCGAAACCCGGGCGGAGATAGGCGGTCGAGATGTTGAGCTTTTCGTCGCGACAGAGAGTTTCCATGACCTCGGAAGGCGAAACGCCGAGGGAGGTACAGAGCGAACCGAATTCGTTGGCGAAGGAGATTTTGACCGCGTGGAAAGCGTTACAACCGTACTTGATAGCCTCGGCGGTACGGAGGCTGACCTCGCAGGTGGGGAAGCCAAGCGGGTCGTACAGCGAGGCGACGGTGCGGACGGCGTCCTTGTCCTCACCGCCAACAACGACAAGGGAGGGGACAAGGAAGTCCTTGACGGCAGTGCCTTCGCGAAGAAATTCGGGGTTGGCAACGACGACGGTATTCGATTCGGAGCCGAGAGCAGGAAGAACGATATCGTCGCAGGTGCCGGGAAAGACGGTGCTGCGGACTGCGACGATGAGGCGTTTGCTGTGAGTCTCCGGAGACTGCCGGGAGCGGGCACCGCGGATTTCGGCGGTAGCGCGTTCGAGTTGCTCGGTGCTGAGGTTGCCGTTGCGGGCCGAGGGAGTGCCGACGCAGAGGAGAGCGATATCAGCACCCTCTAGGGCGGTATCGATATCGGTAGTAGCGGTAAGCAGGCCAGCGGCAATAGTCTCTTCGATAATTGGCTGCAAACCAGGTTCATAAAAAGGGGCGCGGCCCTGGAGAACGTTCTCCACTTTGTGGGCATCCTTATCGACGCCGGCAACGCGGACGCCCATCTTGGCCAGACAGGCGGCAGTGACGCAGCCAACATAGCCCATGCCCAAAACCGCTACTTTTAGGGGGTTCATTTTATCCATCCTTGCCATCGGTACCAAGCAAGCTTGGCCGTTTCTTCAGCCAGACCGAGAAAGACGGTCCAGCGCAATCGCCAGTTATTGTTGCGTTTGATCGCATCCGGGACGGGATATGCGATCGCCTCCACGCCGGCCTGGCGGAAAGAACGCCGAGCGCGAAGCATATGAAAATCGCTGGTAACGAGCACAGGGCGGGCGCCGGTGGGCAGAAGGCGGGCGGTGTGTACGGCGTTTTCACGAGTTGTCTGCGAGTCGGTTTCCATACGGATCGCCACCGGCGGGATGCCATGCGCGAGAAGGTAGAGGCGCATGGGGTGAGCACCAGGATCCTGACCGACAAGATTCGACCCGCTAACGATCACCTCGCGAAAGCGCCCTTCGCGCCAGAGCCAAACCGCATAAACGCAGCGCCAGAAAGACATTTCGCCAAGGGTCCGGTCATCGATCGTATCTCCGCCCAGCACAACCATGATCTCGCCCTGCGGGCTGTCGAAACCATCCGAGAGCCACCCGGCCCACCAAGCATTGACCGGAGTCAATGTCACAATCAGCAGGAGCATACCGGCGGCCCAAACACCACGATGCACCAAACGCAAAAGTCGCACTTGCTGACCAGTATCCCACGGTCTTACTATCGGTTCGGGACGGGCAAATCTATAGTCAGCCGAGGCGAATTATGGTTCGCCAATGGCACGGGAGGGGCCCCCGAGCGCGACGGACGGCGACCGGGGCAGAACGGCACTGCCCGAGTGCGTCGGAACGCCGACTAAACTCGCCACCTTCTTCGGCGACAGGAGTCTGACCGTCACAGAAACGGAAACGGGCAGCGGCGGCCGCAGTGCCGAGGTGCCAGAACTGTTCAATAAGGGGTACCGCACCGGAGGGGCCTTCGACGATGTCGTCGATGACGAGGGCATCGGAATCGAGATGAATCCGCCGGCGGTGCGTGTAGCCATGCGCGCGGCAAATGGCTTCGGCGGAATCGTCCGAAGCAGCGATGAGGCTAACTTCGGGACGGCCGTTCCAGGCGAATGGACCGGCGGGTACGGCTTGGTCGTGGCCATCGATACGAATGGTGTTGTGGGCGGCCGAGGAGCGAAAGTAGTCCCGAAGGATAGGATCGGCGATGTAGGTGCAGGTACCGGAGTCGGCCAGGACCTCCTCGCCGGCGGTCCAGAGGAGGATCTGGAGAGCGTCGGAATGGGAGTGACCAGCGCGGAATGGACCGAAGCCGCCGGCGTCGAATAGAACGGTGTGGTGGACGCCGTCGCCCAGTCGGACAAGGCCGGAATCGGGGAAGACAACCGGTTGGGGAGGGATACCGGGAGCAGAGTGGGAGAAGACACGGGGTCCGAGCCACCAAGCGGCGATTTCGGGCAGGTCGGCGGGATCGCAAGGGAAGACGGGGTCGGAGAGATGAACGGCGGCTGCCGCGAGAGAGGCGCGGGCAAAACGGCGACGCTCGCCATAAGGGTGGAAGAGGCGGCCGCCGTCGTCATCGCCGATCAGTGGCAGCGAACCGCCAGGGAGGTTAAGAGCATGAAGGTAGCGGGCCATGGCGGCTAGAGGCGGGGAGGCGGAGGAACAGAGCAGGTTATGGAAGAGGAGAAGATCAAAGGCGTAGAGATGGTAGTAGCTGGAAAGCTCGAAATGCGCGCCGGATGGAAGGATCTGGAGGGCGGTCTGGCGGGCAGTTTCGGCGGCGCCAATTCGGCGCCAACGGTTGGCGCGAGGCCAATCGGGGAACAAGGCGCCAAGGGCGTGCAGAACAATCGCTTCACCAAGCACGTGGGTGTTCGGGGAGAAGTAGATCGATAGGTTGTATTCGAGGTGGCAGCCATGCTGGTAGAGGCCGGTGAGAAGGGCGGCACGGGTGGCGGGAGGAAGGGCGGCGCCACAGAGGTGCCAGATCCAGATCCAGTTGAGGGCGCGGAAGGCGACTTCGAGAGCGCTGGTCCAGTTCATGCCCCGCTGGAAGGGATTTTGTTCGTGCCAAGAGGCAAGTTGAGCAGCGATGGCGTCGAGGTAATCGGGCCGGGGATCCAGGCGCCACGCTTGAGCAAGGAGAACGAGATGGTGGTGGCGGTTGAGTTCCCAGAGGAATTTGTGGTCACCAGCGCGGGAGAAGTCGAGGTAGGGGATACGGCGGAAGTAGCCGGGTGGAAGTTCGTGGCCGTGAACGGGATCGCGACGCCATTGGATGGGGGTGGGGATATCGATGTGTGTGCCGAGGAGAGGGAAATGGCCGTCCAGAATGGAGGCGGCGAGGCTGGCAATGGAGTCGGCGTAGGGGGTTGAACGCAGAGCGGCGGCAACGGCGGCAGGATCGGGAAGAGGAAACGGGGAGGGAGGCGAGAGGGCGGGTGTGGGAGGGAAGAGGTAGAGTATGAAGTTGGCGATTTCCTGGCGGAGACGGAAAGCGATTTCGCGGGGACTGCGCAGGTAGCGTTTCAAAACGCCTATTGTAACCCGGCCTAGTTATATACTTATAATCAGTAGTTTATTGAGTGTATCGAGAGTAATGAAGAAACGGCTGCTGGAGATCATGGCGAATCCGCTGGCGCGGAACGCGGCGGCGCTGTATGGTCTCCAGTTGGCCGACTACCTGGTGCCGATGGTTACGCTGTCCTATCTGGCGCGGGCGCTGGGGAAGGATGCGTGGGGGGAAGTGCTTTACGCGCAGGGATTTGCGTTGTGGCTAACCTTGTTGTTTGAGTATGGGTTCCAGCTGTCGGCGACGCGCGAAATTGCGCGGACCCGGGGGGAAAAGGAGGCGTTGGGGAATATCGTGGCCGGGGTAGCTGGGGCGTCAGTGCTACTGACCATGGGGAGCGTGGCGGTGGCCTTGGCTGGTTTTGCGGCAATCGATGTGTTTCGGGAGCGGCCGCTTTATCTTTGGCTGGCCTGGGGAATCGCGCTGACAACGGGGTTAAGACCGTTGTGGTACTTCCAGGGACTAGAAAAGATGACGTGGCCGGCGCTTTGGAATGGAATTTCGCGAGTCGGAGGGGCAAGTGCCCTGTTTGTTTTCGTCCATTCGGCCGATGATGCCTATTGGGTGCTCGCTTTGCAATTGATCGGATCGAGTGCCGTGATGATCGCGATGTGGCAGCGTGTATATTCGGAGATACCGTTCCGGCGACCGGATCTGGCGGCGGCAACGGGCGCCTTGCGGCAGGGTTGGCGGCTATTCTTATTCCGTAGCGCGGTAAGTTTGTACACAACCGCGAACACTGTTTTATTGGGATGGTTTGTGGCACCTTCAGGGGTGGCGGCCTACGCGGCGCCAGAGCGGTTGATCAAAGCCGGACAGGGGCTGATCTGGCCGTTGTCGCAAGTACTGTACCCGCGGATGAACCGGCTGGCGGCGAGCGATGAGGCGGGAGCCGCCCGGATGGCGCGTGTGGCGCTGGCAGTAATCGGGGGTGGTGGGGTGGCGGCTGGCCTAGCGACGGCGGCCGCAGCTCCGTGGATCGTGCGTTGGCTATTCGGAACGGGTTACGAGGAGGCCGTGGGCGTGCTTCGGCTGCTGGCCCTGTTGCTGCCTCTGGTGGCAGCGAGCAATGTATTAGGCATTCAGTGGATGCTGCCACAGGGAATGGACGGTGTTTTTAACCGGATCATTCTGACAGCGGGGGTGGTGAACGTAGGGCTGGCGTGCATGCTGGCTCCGACGATGGGGGCGTGGGGAATGGCGTTGGCGGTCGTACTGGCCGAGGCGCTCGTGCTGGCTGGGCAAACGGTGGCGATTGCCCGATCGAAAAATCCATTTTGGAAGATACGACATTCATGAAAGTTGATTGGCTGATAGTAGGAGCTGGCTTCACGGGTGCTACGCTGGCCGAGCGGATAGCGAGCCAGCTCAATCAGAAGGTGTTGCTGGTTGACCGGCGGGATCATGTCGGCGGGAACGCCTATGACTACTACAACGAGCACGGGGTATTGTGCCACCGCTATGGACCGCACATCTTCCACACCAACGCCAAGACGGTGTGGGATTATCTGTCGCAGTTCACCGAATGGCGGCCATACTATCACCACGTGCTGGCACACGTGGACGGACGAGCGGTGCCGGTGCCGTTCAACCTAAACACGCTATACACGCTATTTCCGCCGCGGTACGCCGCCAAACTTGAGGAGTTGTTGACCGGCGAGTATGGGTTCAACGTGAAGGTACCGATCCTGAAGATGCGGGAGAGCACCAACGGCGACTTGGCGGGACTGGCCGATTACATCTACAAGAACGTATTCCTGCACTACACGCGGAAGCAGTGGGAGCTTGATCCGGACCAGCTGGATCCGTCGGTGACAGGGCGGGTGCCTGTATACATCAGCCGTGATGACCGGTATTTTCAGGACAGGTATCAGGCAATGCCGCTGCTCGGCTATACGGAGATGTTCCGGCGAATGCTGGCGCACCCAAACATCCGGATCCTGCTGCAGACTGACTACCGGGAGGTGCTCGACGGCGTGAAGTTCAACCGGATGATCTACACCGGCCCGCTCGATTCCTATTTCGACTATCTGCACGGGCATCTGCCCTACAGGAGCCTGCGGTTCGAGTTTCAGACACGGGACACCGAATGGCAACAGGCGGTAGGGACCGTCAACTATCCGAACGAGTATGATTTCACGCGAATCACGGAACAGAAGCATCTGACCGGACAAAAGCTGGCGAAAACGACACTGGTGGTCGAGTACCCGCAAATCTACCGGCCCGGGGAGAACGAAGCGTATTACCCCATTCCCCGCCCCGAAAACCGCGACCACTATGCAAAATATGAATCCGAAGCAGCAAAGTTGAACGGATCGGTGCTGTTTGCCGGCCGGTTGGCAGACTACAAGTACTACAACATGGACCAAGCCTGCGCGCGGGCGCTGAAGCTGTTCGCGACTGAGGTAGTTCGGGGATGAGGGATGGCCGCGTTTGCGCTGTAGTGGTAACGTTCAATCGGAAAAACCTGCTGCGCGAGTGCCTGCAGGGACTGCAGAGGCAGACACGCCGGCCGGACCAAATCCTGGTAGTGGATAACCTGTCAACCGATGAGACCCCGGAAATGGTGCGCCAAGAGTTCCCGCAAGCGGTCCTGTATGAACTCGGACGGAACTTGGGCGGGGCGGGCGGCTTCCACCACGGGATGAAGCGAGCGTTTGAAGAAGGGTTCGACTGGCTGTGGATCATGGACGACGACGTAGAACCTTATCCGGAGGCGCTTGAGCGACTGCTCGCGCACAGCGACCGGTCGGATTTTCTGCATCTGCGACGCGACGGTATGGACCGCTGGGAGGGGATGTGGGATCCGCATGATCTACGGGTGCAGATGTTCGAACGGGAGTATTCGTTCGAGAACGGGAAGCCGTATACGGTACTACGATATGCGACGTTTGAAGGGGCGTTCATCCACCGGCGGATCGTTGAGGCGATCGGGTTGCCTGACGAGCGTTGCTTCGTTTCAACGGACGATGCACTGTACGGCTATTTCGCTAGTTTCCACACCGATGTGCTTTACATCAACGAGCGTGGGTTTCGCCGTAAATTGCCCCTGCCGAAACTGAACCGGATGAGCGCCTACCTGTATCTGCGCAATCGGCACTTGGTATGGGAAGCCTTTTCACGGACCGGCGTAACGATCTCGCGGCGACATTTCCGGCTCATGCAGTGGCAGTTGGCGCTCTACTACTTGCGCGAATTGATGCGAGAGCCGGCGACGCGGAGTTGGGCCAGCGCACAGGCGGTCTGGAATGGGTTACGCGACGGCAGTCGGGGTGTTTTCGGGCCGCCACCATGGTTGCGGTAGAGCACATTTACGGCCGGGCACACGATATGCGCACAGGTCGGTGGGCATGTGCTTGGCCATAAAAAACAGGCCCTCGTCGTGTGACTGGGCGTAAATCCGCCCTCCCCGGCATGTGCTTGGCCGTAAAGTCGGGAGAGAAGGACATCACCGATAACCGGTAACCCGATTAGATTCATAGAGTTACGCCTTACGGCGAAGCACACGGCCGACTTCCTTATTGTTTTCAACAACTTAGAAATTCCTTACGGCGAAGCACACGGGATTTACGGCGAAGCACACGGGGTAGCGATTCTCGAACACTCATTAAGTATTTGAAAAACAATGACTTATTCGGCACTCGACTCTTTCGAGCGCTCTCTATGGTTATGGATATATATATCTATACCAAGACCATTACCAAAACCATGGAGTCGTTTTTGCCTGATAGCGATAGCATGTGTTTGGCCATAAATGTGTGGAAGCGACAGGCGGATAAGGTGTACAAAGCAATAAGGCCCTTATAATGCACTCGTACGCAGGATAGATAGAACAGGCGCCGACGCGAAGCACGTCGGTGTTTAATCTTTCCGTTGAGGAAGAGAATCTCGCGTCGATTCCCTTTGCCGTACTCGAACAGCGTGTGGGAAAAAAAACAGGAAAAATCGAAGTCCGAGGAAAGAAAACACTTGCTGATGGGACAGAGATCCAAGCGATCTGGCAGGTGCAAGGCAACAACGATCTTGGTTTGCCGACGGAGCAGGATCTCGATATTTTCATCGCTCTGGGCGTCCTCACCTTCCGAAACAACTTTGCTAAGACGGTGACATTTTCCGGTCGTGAAATCGCCCGGATCATGAATATCCAGAGCGTTCACGGCAAGTTCTATGAGCGCATAAAATTGGCGATGGACCGCTTCATCCCATTACGATTTCGTACGTTGACGCAAAGTGAACGGCACGAGGACGTAAAGTGGGTAAACGTGTTTCAGGACGCCAGTTTCTCTCTCGACCGCGAAACCGGGCGCTGTGTAGGCAGCATCACATGGACCGACAAAATAATCGGCTCGATGGATAGTGGCTTCTTCCGCCTGCTGGATGCCCGGCGATACATGCAACTCGCCGGACTTACGACGAAGCACATGTATCGTTTTCTCGCGATCGCCTTTGAGCGGAACGACGTGCTGATCCTGGACGCACGGGAGTTGGCGACTCGCCACCTTGGAATCGTCAACCTGCCGAAGTATTTTTCACGGCTGTTGCAGACAATTGAGCCGGCTCTGGAGCAGTTGCGACGCGAGGAAATCGTTGGCAGTTGGCACGTCGTCTCGAAGGCCGAATGGCGAATTGCAATTCGATCCCATGCACGGTACGTGCCAGAAGGCCGGGCACTACTGGCTACCATTTCCGCTTCCGATCCAGAGGTATGGCGCGAGCAGAGCCGACAGCGTCTGTTGCAGGCTGGCTTTAGCGATGCGGACACTTTCTGTCATGCCGCTGCTGATCGAAGGCAGTTTTACGCTCTTGACCGGGCCGCGCATCTGCTCGAACGGCTTGTGGACGAAGACGTGTTGGCACATGTAGCGCACGCCCTTGTACGACAGGCCATAGAGCCCGGCCTGAATACAGCCGAGTCGGTTGAACAACTTGATTGGATCGAAATCGCTCTTTCGGTTTGCGCGCAAAAACGGAGGAGTCAGCAACGGATGAAGAACGGAGCAGGCTTGATCGTAAAGCTGATCCGGGACACCGAATCGCGGCAGCGACTGGTGTCAACCGAACAGGTGAGGCTGTTGCGGGATAGTTTTCGCCACCGCGAGGAAGCGGCGCTGCGTAAGGACGAGGAAGCGCAAGAGCGCGAGCTGATCTTCGAGTACGAACAGTATCGCGAAGACGAATCCCGCCGGTTGTTGGCGGCGTTGAGCGGCGAGCAACGGACAGCACTCATCAATCACCGGCTGGTGGCACTTCGACAGCAGGAACGGGCACAGCGGCTGGGTGAAGCCCAACAGCGGGCTGAGGCTGAACAGATGCTAATGGCCGAATTGGCGAAAACCTCAGTGCCGGGCTACGAGAAATGGAGAATGCGGAGGATGGCGAAGCAGGCCATTTTGTCCTTGTTCCTGCCCGAAGGGGAAACAGCAGCGTGAAGGCAGCATTACGGGCCTTGTTGTTGAATCTACTGGTTTTGGGAATTGGGTGCGTGCTGGCCGTGGCGCTGCTAGAAGTTCTCCTGCGGGTGAAAAACCCGTTTCAGACGCGTTTGAAGGGTGATCGCATCGTACTCGAGACGAACAAAGAGCTCAAGATCCACAACGACATCATAAAAACGCTGGATCCTGATATTCAGGTAGTCCGTAATTCGTTGGGATTCCGGGGACAAGACCCACCGAGCAATCTTGCGTCCATGTTGAGTGTAGTGACGATCGGAGGCAGTACGACGCAGTGTTTTTTCCTCACCGAGGGAAAAACCTGGACTGACCAAATGGCCCGGCGTCTGGGGACACACTTTGGGCCGTTATGGGTGAACAACGCGGGACTCGATGGGCACTCGACGTTTGGACACAAAGTGCTGCTAGAAGACCATGTGGTGAAAATAAAGCCGAAGATCGTCGTACTCTTGGTGGGAGCCAATGACATGGGGCGCGATCCGAATGCTGAGTGGGATGCCGAGAACGTGAAGAGCCGTGTTTCCTTTGCATCCTCAGCAGCTTTCTTTAAATCGATGTCGCCTTACAGCGAAGTGGCCGCATTGGTGACCAACCTGTTCCGTTCCTTCAACGCGCATCGACGGGGCCTGATTCATCAGAATGTGGATGTAAAGTCGCTACCGGAAGGGGATTTCAGCCCGGCCGAAGTTGAGGCGTATCGAAATGACAATTTGGTTCCACGGTATCTGGACGGGTTCCGGGAACGCCTTACAGGAATCGTACAGGCTGCCCGGGCGGCGGGAATTGAGCCTGTGCTGGTGACACAGCCTGGATTGCTTGGCGCAGGGGTTGATGAGCGTACGGGGGTCAATCTGGCGCGGGTGCTACTGAGTCCAGGTGCCAAGGTGAACGGCCAGATGTGGTGGGGTGTCATGGAGACCTACAACGACGTGACACGAACGGTTGGCCGGGA
>JALOKO010000510.1 GCA_025456495.1 Bryobacterales bacterium
TTGGCGACGACACCAACACCCTGCAATCGCTGGCTGAGCGCGCCTTGCGGATCCTGAACACCGTGCCTGGCGCGGCGGATACGCAGATGGAGGTGATCACCGGAGTGGCCGAGATTCGCGTGGTGGCCCACCGCGCCGCGCTGGCCCGTTACGGCCTGAACGTGGCCGACGTGCGCATGGTGATGGACGCCGCGGTGAGTGGCGCTGTTGTTTCTGAACTCGTCGATGGACAGCGCCGCTTCGAGATTGTCCTGCGCTTGCCAGACCACTTTGGCGCCTCGCCAGAGAACCTCCGCAACCTGCCCCTTACCGCGCCCGGCGGTGAGCGTGTGCTGCTGGGCGATGTCGCCACCGTAGAGGTCACGCGCGGCCCCGAAGTGGTGAGTCGCGAAGGCGGAAACCGGCGCATCGTGGTGCAGGCCAACGTGCGCGGCCGCGACATGGGCAGCTTCGTTGCCGAAGCCCAGCAACGCGTGGCTGCTGCCCTGCCGCTACCCGCCGGTTATTCCGTCGATTGGGGCGGACAGTTCGAAAACCAGCAGCGCGCCATGACCCGCCTTTCCATCGTGGTTCCCGTGTCCATCGCCATCATCTTCGGGCTCCTGTTCGCCACCTTCCATAGTGTGAAGAACGCCTTGCTGATTCTGCTGAACGTCCCCTTCGCCATGGTGGGCGGCATTGGCGCACTGTGGCTGCGTGGCATGAACCTGAACGTATCGGCGATGGTTGGCCTGCTGGCCTTGTTCGGCGTGGCGGTGCTGAACGGCATCGTCCTGGTGAGCTATATCAACCAACTGCGTGCCCGGGGGGAACGGATGCGCCAGGCTATCATCCACGGCTGCGGCGTCCGTTTGCGCCCGGTGCTGATGACCGCGCTGGTGGCCAGTTTCGGCTTTATCCCCATGGCCACATCCACCGCCCCGGGCGCGGAAGTACAGCGTCCCCTGGCCACCGTCGTCATTGGCGGACTCACCTCGGCCACCATCCTGGTGCTGGTGATTTTGCCCATCCTCTACCCCTGGTTCTCTTCAAAAGACGACGACACGGAACTTGGCCGCAGTGAACAGGCAGACAACTGGCCGCCCGTCTGAACACAGGGGGAGGGATTCCCGGGCAGCGCGCTTATTGAATCCCGGGGAAGGGAGGGCGATTGCTTACCAGCTCGTCGAAGATCTGCAGCACGCGCTTGCGGTACTCAATCATGCGCTTCACGTTTTCCTGGAACAGGTCTTCCTGGTACGCGTCGTGACGGGACCACTTCTTTAGCAGCGACTGCGGTACGTCGATATCCTTGCGCAGCAACTCCGCTGAGTGGCCACGCAGGAACAAGCCATAGAACATGGCCGCCTCGCGATGCGGGGCATTGATGTCGAAGTCGTCCGACGCCGGAATGTTGTTTGTCCTCACAACCTGATCTCTGCGGGAAAAGCTGCTCTCTGCTGGAAAAGGCCAGTATACGCACGGACACGCAAGGTGGCAATCAGCGAAATCGTTCAGCTCACCCAGTACTGGCGGGGGGAACTTTCGTGCGCGCGGGAGCCCCTTTGCTCTCATTGTAGGGCACAATTTCCCGTTTGCCCAAGAGCGAATTTCGTCCCCTTGCCGTGCAATGTCTCCCTGCTGATGGATGCAGAAAGGCCCTCTGCGATTTCAAGACTTTGGGGCCTCGCGCACGGCCTCCGCTCCGGCCGCCGGGTCAGGGCTCGGTTGCAGCTCCCGCAGCTTCCGCCATGTGGCAAAGAGTGTCGGATTCTCCAGCCACACGCGCAGCCACAGCAGCTTCTCTTCCATCGCTTGCTTGATCTCGGGCCGTACCTTGTCGTTTTGCAGAACGAACTCCGCCTTGCGTCGCGCGGCCAGCACGGCCTGCCTGCAGGCCCGGGCATCGCTCCCGCTCTGCTCACGATAGAGATGCGCCAGCGCCTCCAGGCTGCGCCCAAGCTGTGTCAGGCAATCCAGCCTTACCCCTTCCACCAGTGGATGCAGCGCCAATCCGCACTCTCTCAGGTCGCGTCGCAAGGTGTCCTCGCTGGCTTCCGGCAAGCACAGCCGCAACTGCGCCAGCGCCGCCGGATCCACCTCTCGCCAACGCTGCTCTTTAGCGATTCGGCGAATTTCCGCCAGCCGCTCCTGTCGTTTTGATGGCATCGCGATAGGCCTGCACCGCGCGGTTGTGCGCGGCTAGATCTGTTGAGAATCGGTGCTCGCCGCTGCCGTCGCCCTTGGCTACGAAGAACAGATAGCTGCTCTCGGCTGGCCGCAGCGCCGCCCGAATGGAAGCCGCACCCGGGTTGGCGATGGGTCCGGGTGGCAGTCCACGCCGCTGATAGGTGTTGTAGGGATGGTCCCGCTGCAGGTCAGACTGGTAGATTGTTCCGCGATAGCGGCCCTCCAGCCGGGCGGCGTAAATCACCGTGGGGTCGCAATCCAACTTCATCCCATCCCGCAGGCGGTTGGCATAGACGCTGGCCACCAGCGGGCGCTCCGCCGGCACGCCGCTTTCCTTCTCTACCAGCGAGGCCAGGGTTACCGCCGCATGCACGTCGCCCTTGCCTCCCACCGCCTGCCACTGCCTGCGAAACTCGCGCGTCATGCGTTCGCAGATCTCGCGCCCGTTTGCCGTACGGCGAAACTGGTAGGTGCTGGGGAACAGGTAACCCTCCAGCGAGGTGGCCTCCGGCGCCAGGTCGCGAATCAGGTCCGGCTTTCGCGCCTCCGTCAGAAAGTCGCCCCCGGGGGCCAGGCCGGTTGCCTCCACCACGGCGGCCAACTCCCACAGGTTCAGTCCCTCCGGCGCCTGCAGGGTAACCATGTAGATGTCGCCCCGGCGCATCCTATCCACCACCTCGCGGGCGCTGGCGGCCTGGTGAAAGCGATACTCGCCTGCCTGCAGCACCGCCCGTGGCGGCAACCGTCGCGCCACCTGCAGATGCCAGGCTTCGCGCACCACCCCGCTGCTGGCAAGCATCCGCGCGATTTCGGTACCGCTCATGCCGCGCCGCACCTCCAGGAAGACTTCCCTGTCCCGAAAGCCCCGGTAAGGACGGTTGATCTCGCTCCACACAAAGGCCACACCGCCCCCCAGGGCAAGCGCCGTCAGCAGCACCACCGCCGTCAGCCGCGCCAGGAAGCCAGCGCCTGTACGGGACCCGCGCTTCG
>JALOKO010000511.1 GCA_025456495.1 Bryobacterales bacterium
CATCCGCTTGTCCTCAGTTGCGTGGCGCGCCCATGACAGCAAACCCCACTGACGACACGCGCCATCAGCCACGATTTCCGCTGCTCCGTCCCGCTCGTCTCAGTCCGTCAGCGGCTTCACTACCGGCCCGCCACACACGCCCACGCCGTTATTCACCACGCTCAGCAAAAAGTTGAACACCAGCGCGTACATCGATTGCTCCGTCACCTGCGCATGCCCCGGCAGCTTATACTTCACAGGGAGTTCCTTGGCGATCTGCAGTCGCAGCGCAAAGGGATTCACCTTGCCGTTTCGCTCACGCCGATTCGCCACCACCAACGGTGTTTGCAGCACCCGCCCGCTGCTGCCGTCAATGTAAAACTGGCACCGCGAAAACCACCCCGTATTCGTAGGGCTGGAGGCGTCAAACAGCAGCAGTGGAGAGCTCCGCTCACTGGCCGTCAGCTCCAGGGTGACAAAGCGCGGCTCGTCGTGGACCACGCACGCAAAGCCCGCCTGCCGCGCCACGTTCTCCAGGAATTCCACATCCAGTTCCAGGACGATGAGTTGCTCGACACCTGCGTGAACCACTTGCATGACAGTCCCTCTATTGTAAGGCACTTGTCCGGTTCGCGTTCGCGCACCCAACGTCCGCATCCCCCAACCACTGCCTCTCGCCAGCCCGCCCGCATGGGACACTGAGAGCGTGTCCCACCCCTCCCCCATCCTGGTTCTCTTCGATATCGACGGCACCCTCATCCGCAACTCCGGCCCACAGCACAAGCAGGCCCTGGAGCATGCCGTCTCCACCGTCTTCTCGGTGAAGGCCTCGCTGGAAGGCATCTCCACGCACGGCATGCTGGACACTGACCTTGTCCTCGCCATGGCCCGGCGCGCCCGCGTCCCCCAGCGGGAAGCCCGCATCACCATGCCCTCCATCATCCAACTGTCTGAGCAACGCTATCTGCAACACGGCCCGGAAACCCTGGGGCGCCGCATCTGCCCCGGCGCGCGCGCGTTGCTCCATCGCCTCCACCGCCGCGACATCCCCCTGCTCCTGGTCACCGGCAACTTCCCCCTCATCGGTTGGCGCAAGCTGGAACTGGCGGGCTTGAAGCACTTCTTCCTCGACGGAGCCTTTGCCGGCATGAGCACCAGCCGCGCGGGCCTCGCTCGCCTCGCCATCCGTACCGCCCGCCACAAAGGCTGGGCGCAGCATCGGGCACTCACCAGCTTGATTGGCGATTCGCCCAACGACATCCGCGCCGCCCATGCCAATGGCATCCGTAGCATCGCTGTCAGCACCGGCATCAACACCAGCGCGGATCTCCAACAGCATTCCCCACATCTGCTGGTGGAGCGCCTCACCCACCTTCGGCTCTCGCACTTCCTGCCACCCTCTTAGGCGTTCCCTGTCGCCCAAACAGCGAAAGGCCCCTCACTGCCGCGCCGTTCGCGACCGTCAGGGGCCTTCTTCAGGGTCTGTCCGCATCCATCGATGCGATTGCTTCGCCACGCCCTCTCTACGAGTTGTCGCCGGTTTGTTCCACCATCAGGTTGTTGGTCACCTTGAACGCCCCCGAAACCTGCCGCGCGCGCATCTCCGCAATCTGCTTCTCCAGCTTCGTGTTCACCACACCCTCCAGAGTGATGTCGCCATTCTTCACAATGATGTGAATCGGCGGCACCGCGCGGATGGCCAGCGGACGCAATGTCGGGTGCCCGTAAATGGCGTTGAACGTCGCCAGGCGGATGCGGTCGTCATTCGGAGACAGCGGCAGCACCTCAATCTGATTCGTCACCTTGCTGACGCCCTCAATCCGTTGCACTACCCGCTCTGCATCCGTCTTCAGCGTCGGGCGACTCACCTCGCCCAGCAACGTCACTTCCCCTGCCGGAGATACGCTGAATTTGAAGTTGTCGAACAGGCTGTAGAACGGCAGCATCACCAGTTCTTTGCGCACCTGCTTGCCAATGCGGTCCTGCATCCGCTCGCTTTCCTGCGCACTCCCCACGCTTCCCATGGCCAGCACGATCAGCATTGCCAAGGTCGCGATTCCCAGATTTCGATTGGTCATCGGTGTATCCTCCTCTTCCCGTCGGTCGGGTTCGCCCCTTCGGGCTACTGGTACGACGCCGCTCTTGCGGTTCCCGTTTCGCAACCCCATCGGTCACTCGCCCAGCCACCGCCGCATCGCACACTCAGGAATGCCTGTAGCCAGCACATCCATTCCACCCAACGACGCGATTTTCCCCTTCCGTTCGGAGCACACCGCCCGTCTCCCGGCGCCCTCTGCCCTTCCCCGTTCGGAACGTCCACCCTGCCCGCCCAAACGCACAACACGCCATCCTCCAGACACCCAAACACGCGAATGCAAAGACACGCGCACATTCCCGGCTCGCCCTCCCTCGGGGATCTTCGCGACAATCAAAGACAGCCATGCCCGCGCCACCCGTCGAGTGCGAATTCCACGTTCCCCCATCCGCCGTCGGCACCCGCGTCGAACAATGGCTTGCCCCACGCCTTCCCTTGCTCAGCGCCACCAAGCTGCGCCTTCTGTTCACCCAAGGAGCCATCCGCCGCAACGGCGAAGCCATCCCTAGCGGCCAGCGTCTCCGCGCCGCCGACCGCATCGACGTACACTGGGACCCCGCCCGCCTTCCCCCGCTCTACCCCGAGCCCCACACTTTGGACATCCTCCACCAGGATCACCACCTGCTGGCCGTCAACAAACCGGCAGGGATGTTAGTCCACCCCACCATGGGAGTCAAGCGGGGCACCCTGGCCAACGCCATCCTCGCCCACTGGAACCCTTGGCTCCAGCCCCATCATCAAGTCAACCCGGCCGCTCATCCCGTCCACTGGCCGCACTTCCTGCACCGGCTTGACCGCGAAACCTCCGGCGTCGTCCTCATCGCCCGCGACCCCGCCACCGCATCCAGCATGGGCGCTCTGTGGGCACGCCGCGAAGTTCGCAAAACCTACGTCGCCATCCTGGAAGGCGAAATGCCGCTGGGCCACTTCCTCATCGACGCCCCCATCGGACGCGTTTCCGAACAGCCACCCCATTGGCGCGTCAGCCCCACCGGTTCCCCCGCCCAAAGCGAATGCACCGTATTGGCCACCGATGCCGGCCACAGCCTGGTGCTGCTATCCCCCATCACCGGACGCACCAAT
>JALOKO010000512.1 GCA_025456495.1 Bryobacterales bacterium
TTGGCCGGCGGCGCGTCCGTGAACGTGATTGTGCGTTCGGGCACCAACGAAACCCGTGGCGCGCTGTTCCACTTCCACCAGGGCAACTGGAGCCAGGCGCGGAACTTCTTCCTGCCGCCTGACCGCAACAACCCCAAGTTTGTCTACAACCAGTTTGGTGGACGCGTCGGCGGACCCATCGTCAAGAACAAGATCTTCTACTTTGTCAGCTACGAAGGCACCACGGACTATCGCTTTGCGGCCGCGTTGCGTTCCGTGCCGACGGCGGCAACCCGAGCCGGTGACCTCTCAGTGTCGACCCTCAACGTGTACGACCCCAACACCGGCGCCGCCAATGGCCAGAACCGGTTGCCCTTCGCCGGGAACATCATTCCCAGTGCACGCATTCACCCCACCGCCACGCGTCTGATGAACCTGCTGCCCCAGGAGAATCAGCCGGATCCGTCTGGGAACCCTACCAACAACTTTTTCGCCTCCGGCACGGCCTTTAACCGCCGTCACACGGTGGATTCCAAGTTCAACTTCAACCTCAGCGACAAGACCACGGCCTATGTTCGTTTGAGCGCTCTGGACTTCACCATGCTTGACCCGGCCTCCTTCGGCGCCATGCTGGGACAGCCCATCGCCTTTGGCAACCCCGGCAACGGCTTCGGCCAAACCTGGAGTTCCACCATCGCGGCGACCCACACCCTCAGCCCGAACCTCATCATCGATGCCTACTTTGGCTACACGCTGATGGATTCAAATGTGGAACAGCCTGGCCTTGGGCCGAACACGGGCCGAGACGAACTGGGTATCCCGGGCACCAATGGAACCCGCTACTTTGAATCCGGTTTGCCCGGCTTCGGTATCGGCGGCTTCTCCGCATTCGGTTCCACCGAAAATTACATGCCCTACTTCCGGAACGACCCGCAGTTTCAGTACGTGGCCAATGCCAACTGGCTGAAGGGTACGCACAACATCCGCTTTGGCTTTGACATCTACCACTTGCAGTTGAACCACACGCAGCCGGAATTCGCTGGCGCAGCGGGTGGCGCGGCAGGCCGGTTGAACTTTGGACAGGGTGTCACGCAGTTGCGCTTGGCCAACGGCAACGTGCAGGCGGGCAACCTCTATAACTCGATGGGCACCTTCCTGCTAGGGCAGGTGGACGGAGGCGGACGCATTCTGCAGGTCCCTGATGTCTATCGCACCAAGACCACCATGTGGAGCTTCTACGTGCGCGACCAGTGGCAGGCCACCCGCAACTTGACGGTGTCCTATGGAACGCGCGCTGAGATCTTCCCCATGCCCTGGCGCGAAGGCGACCGCGGTATGGAGCGCTATGACTTCGCCACCAACGAGATGATCCTCTGCGGTGTGGGCAATAATCCTCGGGATTGCGGCACCAACACCGGAGGTATGTACTTCTCTCCGCGACTTGGCCTTGCCTATCGGCTGGGAGACAAGACCGTGATCCGTTCCGGTTTCGGAATCAACTGGGATCCCTGGAATTTGGCGCGCCCCTTGCGCACGAACTTCCCCATCCTGGCCGCCTTCAACCTGGCGCCCGCGGCGCTGAATGCAGCTACCAATTTTGACGAGGGCCTGCCCACGCTGCCCGAACCGCAGATTGGACAGAATGGCCGCATCGCCATGCCCACCAACTATGCCGCGAACACTACGGACGACCAGTTCCAGCGCAGCTACAGCATGAACTACAACTTCACCATCCAGCGCGAGCTGGGGGGCGGGTTTATTGGTCAGGCGGGCTACGTGGCCAACCGCGCCGTGCGGGTTTCCGGTCGCCGGAACTTCAATGCCGGACAAGTGGTGGGCGCTGATCGCGCTGGACAGCCACTGTTCAACACGTTCAACCGCGCCGTGGAGACGTCCATCGTCACCTCTATGGGAAACACGGATTACCACAGCCTGCAGATGAGCCTCAGCCGACGCTTCTCCAATGGCTTCCAGATGAACACCGCCTACACCTGGAGCAAGGCGATGGGCTGGTGCTGTAACCTCGACAACAATGGCGGCCCGGCCATTCCTGCGCATGCGTTCCAGGACCTCAACCGGTCACTGCTGAGCTTTGACCGCACCCACAACCTGCAGATCACAGCCACTTACGAGTTGCCTTTCGGGAAGGGCAAGCGCTTCGTCAGTGAAGGCATTGGCGCGGCCATCCTCAGCGGCTGGCAGTTGAACACGCTCACCAGCTTCATGACCGGGACGCCGTTCAACATGACTTCCGATGGTGGCTCACTCCGTATGCCGGGTAACACCCAGCGTGCTGACCAAGTGAAGCCGACTGTCGAGAAGCTGGGCAATGTCGGTCGTGGTACTGCTTACTACGATCCCTTTGCCTTTGAGCGCGTGCTCGAGCCTCGTTTCGGCAACGCTGGCTTCATGACTCTGCGTGGACCGGAGTTTTTCAACTCCGATCTCGGCCTGTTCCGCACCTTCGCCATCAAGGAGAAGATGGACCTGCAGTTCCGCGCCGAGTACTTCAACTGGACCAACACCCCGAAGTTCAACAATCCCTCCAGCGGCATCAACAATCGCCTGCTGTTCCCGGATGGTTCCTTCCGCGGTGGTGTGTTTGAGATCACCGGCACCAACTCCGGCGGGCGTGAGCCGAATGGCGATCGCATCCTACGCCTGGGTCTACGGCTGACCTTCTAAACGGGAATAGAACTCCAACCCCGTCACGAGGCGGGCTTCTCTGAGCGGCGGCGCTTGCCGGATTGGCAGCGCCGCCGCTTTTCGCTTCCTGGGGAGAGATGGGCGCCGTTGCTTCACAATTGCATCGGAAGGGCGCATCGGAAGGGCGCATCGGAAGGGCGCATCGGAAGACCCTATCCGAAGGCCCCATCTGGAGGCGCGCGCAAATGGTCCGCGATGCAGTACCTTGTTGCGCGTGTTGACGAAAGGAGCGCCTTGAGAAATAATGAATAACGATTATCAACTCCTATGGAACCATCGACACCTCTACTTCCCGTTACCGTGCTTTCCGGCTTCCTGGGCGCGGGAAAGACGACCTTGCTGAATCATGTCCTGAACAACCGGGAGGGCTTGCGCGTTGCGGTGATTGTGAACGACATGAGCGAGGTGAACATCGACGCGCAACTGGTGCGCCAGGGCGCCGCTGCCCTTGACCGCGTGGAAGAGCG
>JALOKO010000513.1 GCA_025456495.1 Bryobacterales bacterium
AAGCGTCACCGGTTCCAGAGATTACGCCGGTTGCCCTGAAGACGAAGCTGGATGCGGGGGACCCCTTCGTGCTGATTGATGTTCGTGAGATCCATGAACATCAGATCTGCCACATCCCGGCGGCGACGCTGATTCCTCTGGGGAGCCTGCCGCAGCGCCTGGGTGAATTGGACCCGCAAAGCGAAATCATCGTGCATTGCAAGAGTGGCATGCGAAGCGCCAAGGCGTGTGGCATTCTGCGCGAGGCGGGCTTTGCCAACGTCACCAACCTGAAGGGCGGCATTCTTGCCTGGAGCGATCAGGTGGACCCCTCCGTGGCCAAGTATTAGGCACTTGCCGTGGGTTTCCGCAGCGGCGCGAACGGCCTGAACAGGCTTTCGCGCCGCTGTTTCCATCTGCGCGCCCACGGACTGCATCTTCGAAGCTGGCCTACTGTTCCGCACGGCCTGGAAGGACGCACATGGCGCTGGTCCGCGGCAATCTGGATGCCCGATTCGACGTTGCCGGCGTAGTTGCCGAAAGCAGCGCGGGCACGGTGTACGTGGCGCGTCGTAGGGAGGACGGGGTTCTGGTGTGCCTGCAGTTTGTAGGCTGGCGCCATTCCACTCCGGCGCAGCGGCAGCGCTTTGTGTATGAGGCGCGCGAGGTAGCCAAACTGTCGCACCCCAATCTGCTGGCTGTGCAGGAAGTTCTGGAGGGCGACGATGGGTTGCTGGTGGTGTATGAGTACGCGCCCTGCCAGACCCTGGCCAGCATGCTTGCCAATGGTCCGCTGCCCTTGAAGCAGGCCACCGCCTTTGCTACCCAACTGGCTGACCTGCTGGAGATCACCAGTCGCCAGGGCATCCTGCACGGACACATCAACCCGACCTCGATTCTGATTACCGAAAGCGGCTTGGCGAAGCTGATGGGCTTTGGATGTGCGCGACTGCGCGCCATCGAAGACCAGGCCCAGCGGGACGCCCCGGAACTCAGCGCCGACGCCGCCACGGCGCTGGAACGCTCGCACCTTCGGCGTGTGGCGTACCAGGGTCCGGAATGCCTGCAAGGGATTGCCGCGGATTCCCGCTCAGAGGTGTTCTCTGTGGGCTGCGTGCTGTACGAAATGCTCAGCGGCAAGCGGGCGTTTGCCCGTCGCACCAGCCAACTGACGGCGCGCGCGGTGATCGATCAACCTCCGCGCCCCATCAGCGAGGTTACGGCGGGCATTCCTCGTGAGCTTGCCGGCATTCTGCGGCGCTGTTTGCGCAAGGATCCGGACCGGCGCTATCAGCACCTGTTGGACCTGAAGATCGACCTCCAGAACTTCCGCGAAGAGATGGAGTTCGCCGACATCCTGAAAACGGTGGAGCCGTCGCGCTTGCATCGCCGCTGGCGCTGGGTGGCGCTGGTGCCGCTGGTGTGGGCATGCGTTTACTTTGGCGTCCCGCGCGTGCTGCTGCAGTACATCAAGCCCCGTGGCTTGGCCGCGCCGACGTTGCGCCAGGTCACTAGCGGCGTCACCCTTACGACGGACCCCTATGTGAGCGCGGATGGCCGCACGCTGGTGTTCGCCAGTGACCGGGACGGGCCAAATCTGGACGTGTTCGTGCAATCCCTGCAGGCCGGTGGCGATGCCGCCCAGCCGCGCCGTCTCACCGGGGATCCCGCCGATGAACGCGAGCCTTCGTTGTCTCCAGACGGCCGCACCATCGCCTTTCGCAGCGAACGGCTGGCGGGAGGCATCTACACGGTGCCTGTGGATGGCAGCGCCCCGCCGCAATGGATCGCCAACCAGGGGCGGCGGCCACGCTACTCACCCGATGGCAAGTGGATCGCTTTCTGGGCGCGTACGCTGCGCGCTGAGGAACTGGGCAGCGTCTATGTGATTCCGGCCGAGGGTGGCGTTCCCCGCCAGATTGCCCCGGACTTCCACAGCGCGCTGCTTCCCGTTTGGAGTTCGGATGGGCAGCATCTGTTGTTCCTGGGGGCACGGAAGAAGGGCGACTGGCTGGAGTTCTTCACCGTCCCGCGTGAGGGCGGCGAGCCGGCGTCCATCGATAGCTATCGCGTCATCCGCCGTTGGTTCATTACGGATATGGTCCCGGACGCCTGGGTGAACGATACGCTGTACTTCACGGGAACGGCGAACGGCAAAACCGGGTTGTGGCGGATTCGCCTGCCGCGAGAGACCCGGCGCGTGGAGGGCGACTCCCTACCGTTGTTTCCTGAAGCGCTGCACGACGGCAGCGCCACGGTGAGCGCGGATGGCGCGGTGTACTTCGCCAGACTTAAGGATTCCATCCAACTGTGGAGCATCCCGATTGATGCCAACCGGGGGCGGCTGCTGGGCGACGTGACGCGCTTTTTCGCCGATGAGGGCGCCACCGTTAAGCCCTCCCTCAGTGACGATGGGAGGCTGCTGGCCTACACCAGCGATAAGGGCGGCGTGCAGAATGTTTGGTTGCGCAATATGGATACGGGCGCTGAGGAACGCATCACGGACAATCCGCACAGCTTCTTCACGCCGGCTGGGGTTTTGAGCGGCGACGGGGAATGGCTGGCCTTCACCCGTTACGAAAAGGGCCGCACCATCCTGTTCGCACGGTCCACCACCACGGGCGACGAAACCCGCCTGTGCGACCACTGCGAAACGCCACGCCAATGGAGCCGCGATACGCAGAGTCTGCTGTACGTGCGCTCTGCCCGCAACTACAGCATCGGGGTGGTGGAGCGGGGAACTGGCGCCAACACGATCCTTGTGCAGAGTGACCGGGTGCCCTTGCTGGCGCCGCGCTTCTCGCCGGACAACCGCTGGATCAGCTTCCATGCCCTGGAATCGCCTGACCTGCGCAAGGTGTTCGCCCAAGCCATCGTGGGCACTGCATCAGCGGCGGAGCGCGCCTGGGTGCCCGTTACCAGCGGACGCATTCTGGATCGTGGCGCCCAATGGAGCCCCGACGGGAAGCTGCTGTATTTCATGAGCGAACGCGACGGCCGCCGCAACATCTACGCGCAGGCCATCCACCCGGAGACGCGCCAGCCGCAGGGCGAGCCCTTCATCGTTTACGGCAACCGCGCCACGCAGCGTAGCCTGCTAAACGTCCCACGCGGCCTGGCCGAGATGGTGGTGACCAGCGACAAGCTGATTTTCACCATGGG
>JALOKO010000514.1 GCA_025456495.1 Bryobacterales bacterium
GTCGACCGTACGCTCGCCCCGATCGGGGGAACAGAGGCGCTGCACGGAGTTGGCCTCTGCCTGGTGAATCCCTCACCTCCCCCTTACCTTTCGGCCGATCCCACCCGATCCCGGCAGATCCCGGCCGACGCCCGTAGCGAATACGCCCGCATCATCCGCGAGGAGGGCCTCACCTTTGTTGGATTGCACTGGTTGATGGTGTCTCCCAAAGGGTTGCACGTGACGACTCCCGACCCTACCCTGCGGGCCACGAGTTGGCGACACATCCGTGATCTGGTGGATCTGTGCGCGGACCTGGGACCAAACGGCGTGATGATTTTCGGTTCCCCGGCCCAGCGGTCAACCACCGGCGGATTGAGTCGCCAGGAGGCCACCCGGCACTATATCGACGGCCTGGCGCAAGTGGCCCCGCACGCCGAACAGCGTGGAGTGAAGATTCTGGTGGAGGCCTTACCCTCCAACCAATGCGACGTGGTGCTGTCCCTGGAAGAAGCGGTTGGGATTGTGAACGAGGTGGGCAGCCCCGCCATCCGCACGATGTTCGATACGCACAACGCGGTGGAAGAAGTGCGTCCGCATGCTGAGCTGGTGGATGAGTTCTTCCCTTACCTGGAGCATGTACATGTGAATGAGATGGACGGGCGGCATTGCGGCGCGGGGGACTATGACTTCAAGCCGGTGCTGCGCAGTCTCGCACAACGAGGGTACGCTGGCTTCGTCAGCTTGGAAGCCTTTGACTTCACGCCCGGTGCGGAAACCATTGCGCGTGCCTCCATCGAATACCTGCGCGGCGAAATCGAGAAGTTGGGCGACTAAGGAAGAGCTATGGCGAAGTACGTGGTAACAGGTGGCGCGGGCTTTATCGGTTCCGCAACGGTGAGAGAGCTTCTGAGGATTCCGGGCGCTGAGGTGGTGGCGATTGACAATCTGCTGTCCGGCAAGCGAGCGAACCTGGCGGAGGTGATGGAGCGCATCTCGCTGGTGGTTGCCGACATCCGCGATTACGAAAACATGATGAAGCACTTTCGCGGGGCGGAGGTGGTGTTTCATCTGGCCGCGATCCCATCGGTACCGCGATCCATCACAGATCCGGTGCCGTCGCACGATGTGAACGCCAACGGCTGCTTTACGGTGCTTCGCGCGGCGAAAGACGCGGGTGTGCGTCGCGTGGTGTACGCGGCCTCCAGTTCAGCCTATGGAGACACTGAGACGCTTCCGAAAGTAGAGAGCATGCGGCCGCTGCCGAAATCCCCCTATGCGGTGCAGAAGCTGCTGGGCGAATACTACATGCAGGTCTTTCAGAGCTGCTTCGGCCTGGAAACGGTGAGCCTGCGCTACTTCAACGTGTACGGTCCGCGCCAGGACCCCGGCAGCCCCTACAGCGGAGTGATTTCCGTCTTCATGAAGTGCCTGCTGGCCAATGAGGCGCCCACCATCTATGGGGATGGCCAACAGACCCGCGACTTTACGTATGTGGAAGATGTGGCTGCGCTGAACGTGGAAGCCGCGCACGCCCAGGGCGTTTCGGGGGGCCTCTTCAACGCGGGCAATGGCAATCGCTACACCTTGAACGAGGTGTGGCAGACCTTGCAGCGGATTAGCAACGTCACCCTGCCGGCTGTTTATGCGGGGACGCGCGCCGGAGACGTTCGCGACTCCCAGGCCGACACGACCCTGGTCCGGGAGGCCTTCTCGTACCAACCCCGAGTGGACCTGGAAGAAGGTTTGCGACGCACGCTGGAGTGGTATCGCGCCAGCCTGTAGCAGGCCGGGCAAACCCCTTCGCACAGGCTTCCCGGAGGAGCGCCAGCAGACGCGGATTCGCGGCGGCTAGCCCATCCATTCGGCGTCGACGTACCAAACTCCGCGGGTCTGTCCGCCCAGGTCCAGCCAGGCTTCCAGGCGGCCGGGTCCGGCGGGAATCTGCTGCACGGGCAACTCCACGCGAAGCTCACCGGCGGCTAGTGGCGCGCTCCACTCCACGCCATTTAGCCGCAGCCACGCGGTGGCATCGCGGTCGAGCGCCTTGGTGCGCAGAACGAACTGATAGCGGCCGCCTTTGCGAACATCCACTTCCCAATAGCCCAGCACGTCGTCCTCAGTCCAGCCAGCGCGCGGACCCCGCCAGTCCTGACGGCTGAGCGTGGTGGGATCCTCATTGCGGTCGCCAATCCAGATGCGCGGAGGCTCGTAGCCCCGCGTCGCCGAGACATGTTCCAGCCACCGGTCGTAGCGGCGCGATAACTCCAGCGCAATGTGGGGAAGCTTTCCCGCGATGTTGGCGGTTTCGGCGGGGTCGTCCAGAAGGTCAAACAGTTCCATGCCGTCCGGCTTCAGATCGCGCTTGAGAACCAGCTTGTAGCGCGCTGTCAACACGGCGGCGGACTCGCGCGCAATGGGTGCGTCCCCCCTGTGCCACTGGGTAAACAGCGTTCGATCTGCCCACGAACCCTGTCGCGCTTCCAGCAATGGCAGCAAGCTACGACCATCCAGTTCGCGGTCCCGCGGCGGCGCTACGCCAGCCATCTCACACAGCGTGGGCAGGATGTCCAGGTGCGCGGTGAGCCGGTCACTGCGGCTTCCCGCAGCAACATGCCCCGGCCAACGCACAAACATCGGCACGCGAATGCCCCCTTCGTAAACGCTGCCTTTCAACCCGCGCAATTTCGCGTTGTAGCGGTTCCCTTGCTGCGGTCCGTTATCGGTGAGGAAGATCACGGCCGTGTTCTGGCTGATTCCCAAGCCATCCAGGCGATCCAGCATCCTGCCCAAGTTGTCGTCGATGTTCTTCACCATCGCATAGACACGGGCCGTAACGTCATCCACACCCTGGTCCCGATAGGGCGCCACCCATTCCTCCGGCACTTCCAGCGGCGTGTGGGGGGCATTTGTGGCGACGTAGCAAAAGAAGGGTTCCCGTTGGTTAGCTTCCACAAAGCGCATGGCGGCATCGAAGAAGATGTCGGTGCAATAGCCCTCGTAGCGTTTCCACTCTCCGTTCAGGCGCAAAAGGGGGTTCGTGTAGCGATTGCCTTCCGCGTCGCCAGGCTGCCCGATGCCGCCTCCCAGGTGAATGAGAGATTCCTGGAAACCCTGGTCCTGT
>JALOKO010000062.1 GCA_025456495.1 Bryobacterales bacterium
CCCGGGGCTACCGCAACCAGCAGAACTTCATCAACGCCATCTACTTCCATTGCGGAGCGCTGGACCTTAACCCCTAGCCACTAAAATGCCGGAAGAGCGTGTGTTGTAGACACCCAGAAGCGCATTGGAGTAACCAAAATTGGTATCGATGGGATTGTTGGGGTTGTCACCCCAGTTGTAGTTTCCATTCGCATTCGCAAAACTGGTTTGGTCTTTGCGACTGAATTGGACATAGGCGCCAAACTTGAACGTATGCCCACTAAAGATGCGCGTGGTGTTGCTGGAGAAATCCGACGTGTCGTTGAAGTTCACGAATGGCGCGTTATTTGTGCCAATGGTTGGCTGATTCGTGAGGTTGTTCCCATTAAAGGAGAAGGACGGGAAGAAATCCCGCTGCACCGCGTTGGGAAACAGCAGAGGAAGATTAATTCCCGTGGCGCCCCGGGTAAGCGGTGTGTCGCCTTCGGTCGGCTCAATCAGGATGTCGTTACGACCAAAGCCGAACGTGAACTCTGAAGTCATCACCGGGCTCACCACCCATGTGAACCCCGTGGCGAAGCTCTTTCCGGGGCGGCCATCGTTGATGTTGATAATGCCCAGGTTGGAACCCAACACGAAAGACCCATAGGGTGACGTGAAGATGTTGTTGTTGTTGATGAAGTGACCCCAGAGACGGAACGAATCCGTAACGTTGTAGTCCATCCGGAGCAAGTCCTCGCGGCGCGGACGCCGGGTGGAAATCTGCGTCTCATAGTTGAAGTCAAGAAACACAGACTGGTCGCGGTTCGGCTCCGGGAAGAAATTCAAGAGGGCCTGCCCCGGCGCGAAGATGCGTGAGGCGGGAATCCGGCCATTGGCAAAGGGCTGCCGTCCTACGGGATCCAGAATCGTGGGAATCACGCGGCCTGATCGATCAAGACTCTGCGAAAAGTCGCCTGTCTTCTCGGCCGGCGTTGGGACGCGTACGCGCCGCACGCCTTCCGGTTGCAGTTGGCGCTGGTATTCCTGGCTCCAGAAGAAGAATAGTCTGTCCTTCATCTTCTCCCACACCCCAGGAATGATCACGGGTCCGCCCACCGTATAGCCCGGGTTCTGGAAGCGATACAGTTGCCGCGGCTGATTGTCGCGATTGCGGTTCCATGCGTTGGCGTTCATCGAGTCATGGCGGCGATAGTAGTAAGCGCTGCCGTGGAACTGATTGGTGCCGCTGCGGGTTTGAACAATAATCTGGGCGCCCGCTGAACGGCCGTACTCTGCCTGATAAACGCCGGTTAATATGCGAAACTCCTGAACAGAGTCCAAACTAATGGTGGCCAACTGGTCACCGTTGTTGCCGGTATCAACGTTGCTGATGCCGTTCAGCAGCAGTTGGTTCTGGTTGGTGCGCGCGCCATTGGCGGAAATGCTCGCCAATCCGCCCGTTCCGGCCACCTGGAAGTTTCCGGTGGCCACCACGCCGGGAGTGAGGCCAGCCAGCGCGAGATAGCTGCGGCCATTGACGGCGATGTTCTCCACCTGCTTGGCGCTGAGGACGTTGGAACGTTCAGCGGATTCCGTCTTCAAGGTCACGGCTTCTGAACTTACCTCAATGGTCTCCGTAACCGCGCCCACCTCCAACTGAATATCTCCTAAGGTCAGGCGCTGGTTGACGTTCAGGATGACGTTCGATCGCTCCAGCGTCTTGAAGCCGGGAGCGCCAATGACAAGCGTGTAATCACCGGGGGGCACGGACGGGAACAGAAACCGTCCGGTCGCGTCCGATGTCGCCGTGAGGGTAATGTTGCGCGCCGGATTCTTTAGTGTCACCGGTGCGCCAGTGACCGCTGCCCCTGAAGGATCCACGAGCGTCGCGCCAATCGTTCCATTGGTAAGTTGGGCGTGCGCTGAGGTCCAAAGAAACAACAGTAAAACTGAACAAAAAAGTCTATTCATACAACCCCTTTCAGACTCCAAAATCTGCTGAACGTAGCCTACTTGAACCGTTTCACGAGGTCAAGGGGATTTGATCGTTCGCGGCGTGTTTTTTTTGCCGTTGGCGAAAGAAAAACGAGAGTGAACGGGGAGGCTCTAGGCCTACAATCCTTTCCCGGCGGCCTCGATCGCTGCCAGCCGAAACCCCCAACCACTGGTACTTCGGAAACTCCCACTGCGGCAACTCACGCGCCTGGCCACTCTCAGGCAGACGACTGCCGTTCCCGCTTCGCCAAATGGGCGTCGCTGTTCGGGCTGCGCTGCATTTCGCAGTTTCTATCGCCAACCACCCGTTCCCCCAGGGTGTTGTCTCACGCGAAACGGCTCGACGATTGTCGTTCTCATGTTTCCAGCGGATTTCGTTTCACCTCACCCGGCATTTCGCCGATACGTGGGAATGTGATACGTGTAGACCTTCCGAACAAGCCCTGGCTCGCCGTCCAGGCGCTGGGTGTCCTCATGATGCTGCATGCGGGAGGGCTTCTCCTGCTGGTGGGAGACGACCCCTCACGCAACCGGGAACTGCTGGGGTGGATGTTCCTCTCGATGGGGCTGTTCGGAGTTGTAGTCAGCTACGGGGCGCGCCGCTGGCTGGGCTCTCCGGCAATCGGTTGGAGCGGTGCTATTGCCTTCTTCGCAAGCCTTATTCTGCTTGCGCTGGCCCCTTCCGGCAACCTGGCCCTTTCGCTGACGGTCTCCCTGGCGGTGCTGGCGCTTGGGCTTGCCCATTGGGCGGGAGCCATTCGACTTCGCCGCGACGAGCAGCGTTATCGGCCATACGTTTGCAGCGGGACGGTGAACATCCTGGTGAGCGTGATGGTGATGCAAACCAGTGAGTATCCCTCCGCGTATACCCTCAGTGCGTTGGTTGCGGGATCTACCTTCACCTCGGGGCTAACCCTCATCCACTACGGGAGACTACTGCGGCGTCTGGCAACGACAGGGGCATCGATGATGAACCAACTGGAGAACACCGCCGTAAGCCATATCCGGCACAGCAAGGCCCGCATCTAGGGGAATCCACGACAAGCCAACACGCCGCCGCGCTTAGTCACTCAAGGCAACGGTGAGCGCGCTGACGCACCAAGCAAACGGATCGAACTGGGAGAATCAAGTCCAGAGAGGGAAGTTTGGTGCCGGGAGAGGGGGTCGAACCCTCACGGGACCTGTATACTCTGTAAGTTACTGATTCCCTGTGCGGCTGGAGCGGAGAAAACGGCAGGAACGGCTGGGGAAGGGTACAAAACGGGTACAGTAATTCGACCCTGGCCACTATGCGGACACCTGGTTTCGTGTCACAATCGGGGCGAGGAATCGACATGGGAAGGGTTGCCATGGAATCGAGCGCGGCGCTGGTGGAATTGCGGATCGCGTGCGGGAGATCGCCAACGCGCCTGGCCCGGGCGCTGAAGGTTTCGCTTCGTGAGTATCGGCGGTGGGAGAGGGATGGTGTTCCGGCTTCGCTGAAGCTGGCCCACCTGGTAGCAGTGGCGCGGCATCTTGGGCGGGCAGACCTGGCGACCGTGTTCGAGCGGCAAATCCACAGCTATGCTGGCCCAAACATCCTGGTGCAAGGAACCCGAATCGTCGCACACAAACCCAAGCCCGCAGAAAGCGCGGAGACCGTGGCAGCAGCGGCATGAAAAAGCAGATGCCTACAAAGGACAGATGCCAGACCGCGAAGCCAGCGGGCCGGAAGGCATCACCACCGCAGGCGGCTTCAACGGGCGAGCCCAAGCCAGGGAAGGCTACCGAAGCGGCAAGGGGAGCTGGTGGAGGCCAGCCAAGTGTTGGACGATTGGCGGGCCATGGTGGAGAAGGTGCGGCGGCGTCTGCGGGCGGCAGTAAGCGCCCTGGCGCCAGCGCCGGCAAAGGAACGTAATGCGCATGCAGCGCACGAACTGATGAGTGGCGCCGTGGAGTTGGCGCTACCGGAGCTTGCGACCGAAGAGAACGGACAACAACCGAGCGGGGGAAAGCGTGATGGAGCAAGGCGAAACGCGGCGTAGAGGGCGGAAGTGCGCGCCGGTGGTGGCGATGGAACCAGCAGCAGCAGCACCGCGGCGGCCCGTCAACTCGTGGAAGGATCCCGGAGAGGCAATCCGCCAGGCCATTGAGCACTACCGGGAGTATGAGCCCGGAAGCTGGTTCAAAAAGGTTCGCTGGCTGCGGGCCGTTTCTGATCCGGTGGACACCGAACCCCTACACAGGGAATCTCCGTGCCAGAAAGCAGCGCGGCTGGCGGCCTAACAGAATCGTGCTGGTGTTCCTGAGGGAACATCGGTAGGCGCCGTGGTGAGGAACTGCGGGAGGCTAGCGACGGCCGGTTTCTCGGACTGCGGATCCTGGGCCCGGGCCTGGTGTGCAAGCGGACGATTGGGGGCGGATCAGTGGCGAAATAGGGATAAGGCGCGTGGGACCATGACACCATGACACCATGACGCCAAAGAGGGGAGGTTCCAATGCGGGTTTTCCTAAGTTTCCTGCTGCTGGTGGTGGTGGCGGCAGTCACGCCCGGAGTGTGGCAGCGGTTCACGGATCCCGGGGAACTGCGCTTGCACGTTCAGCCTGGTCAGCGCCAGGTGGTGGTGATCGGTAGCCTGCCAGCGCCCGATGGAACGGCCGTACACTACGAGCTGGCGCCGGCGGAGGCATCGGCAGAGGCGGAGCCCGCGGCTGCTGTATCGGTGATCCGGGGAACCCTGACGGTACGGCAGGGGGAAGTGACGCTGCAGCAGTTCCTGCCAACAGGCGGTACCTGGCGGGTGCGAATGCACGCGAGCAGCGCAGGGCGAAGCTGGGAAGCCCGGCATGCCATGGAGGTTACGAGGCTCCCGCTTGGCTGGAATCCTGCACACTGATCGTAGGAGCAATGGCGGCGACAAACCGAGGATTCATGATCGCCAAGCTGCGCAAGAGCGTATCGATCGACCGTTGCTTGACTGATGACGCCTGTTCGATCAAAGCTTCGCGCACCCTACGTGGGTTCAGATTGAACTGCTGCAGAAGAAACTCATCAGGGTGTTGCACGAGCACACCCATGCGTTGGAGTTCTGGTGCGGGGAAATGGCGGAGGTTGGCCGTTACAAGGGTGTTCGCGCCGCCTACTATCGCTGCAGCCATGACGTGCCAGTCTTTCGGGTCTGGCAGATCAAACGTAGGAGCGATATGTTGGAATCCATCGACCATCGCTTCAGGAAAATGCTCACGCATAGTGCACAAGCGACGCTCGACTTGCTCTGCTGTATACTTGCGCTGAAGGTACCGGGCCACTTCGCACAGAATCTCTTCACTCCATCGAACTTGGTAGAGGGCTGGCTCACTAGCAAGCCGAAGCAGTGTTTCGCAACCCGGCATGGGTGCCAGCACGCAAGCATCCAGCAGCACCACATATTCGTTGTCAAGGTTCAAAATCATAACTCGTTATCAGATCGTAGGTTCCCGCCTCGGCCTCATCACGACTGAGCTTGTCCAGCGCCGCGCGGCGGGCAGCATCCCGACGCGCCTTGAAGGCCAATAGATCACGGGCATAAACCCGCCGATGCGTGCCCACCATGAAGTAGGGAATCTGCCCGGACTCCAAAAGGCTTACGAAAAACTGCCTGGAAACTCCCAACAATTTGGCGCCCTCTACCGTAGTGAGCTGCGCCCCTTCCTGCAGGATGGTGACGGAACGCCCCTCGTTTATATCCGCCAGCAACTGGCATAGGAACGTGTAGAGCGACTCCGGCAGCAACCGGGCAGTGCCATCAGGTCCTACGAGCTTCGGGTGCCGTTGAAGCAGATTTTCATAAATTGCAGTGATCTCCCGTGCATCCGCATCAGTCACCGGCGGATGCAATGCGCTCAAAGCGTCTCCTTGCATGGCGTCTCCTTCCACGCGAATCGCCTCTGTGGGCGATTGATTAGCGTATGCTATTTACGCCACAAATGACGTAAACGCTACAAGTGATTTCATGATAACACTAGTCTGCGTTAGTGCAATGCCTGAAGGCCTGATTTCCCAAGACAGAGGTACTAGACCCCAAAGCGCACACCGGGGGCCAAAACATGGTTGCGCCAGGTTGTGCGACGCGCTACCTTGCGGGTAGGCCGCCTAGCCTGAGCTGATCACCTCCGGGCGAAGCGCCGTTGCCTTTTGCGGCTGGCGGCCCACTTCTTTTTTTCGAAAAGGCGCGCGTGAAAAAAGGCCGCGTGAGCACTTCCCATACCCCACTGGAGCCTACACCCCGGCAGGGTTCCGACAACCAGAACCTGAGCGAACTGCTGCATGGACTCCCCCCTGAAATCCATCATCACGCCAGCGCCACCCTGGCCGCGGAGCTGTTCCACTTCGGGCTCAAGCGCCAACTGCTGGCGATGGAGCGCCAGGCCGGGTTAAGCGAAACAGACTTCCTGCTGCGGGTGGAGATGCTGCTGGCCTCTGTGGTGGAGCGGGTGCTGGTGGTGGCGGGCCGGGCCTACTACGAGCGCGGTCACGGGAACGCAGCGGAGGCAATTGCAGCGCTGGCCTCTACCAAGCGGGCGCTGGGCCTCCACCTATTCCAGCAGCATCACCCCGAAGCTTGTGGAGACCGAACGCCAAGATCCTGGCAGCGGTTCTGGTGTAGCTTGCGAAACCTGGAGGAACACCCTGTGTGGGCCGAAGTGGTGAGCGCGCTGGCGGCCAAGGATGTCGACCGGGAGCCGACAGAGTACTTCCTGGAGGAGATGGAGAGGCTGCAGCACTTGCGCGCGGACCCGGATGCACGGGTGGCCGCGATTGAGGCGGAGGGCCAAGCGAGACACGAGCAGGCAGGAGCCAGCGGGCAGCGCACCACAGCGGAGAGCGCCCAGACACCACCAGCCAGCCAGGAGCGGCCCGCACGGGAGCGTTACTGGCTGCTTCCTGCTGACGCAAACGAAGTCCTGGAAAATGCCCGCAGAAACTTCCACCACGAAGTGGGAGCGGTGGAGCTGGCATTATCGACAGCGCCGGCGGCCATCCTGCGCATCCAGGCGGCATTCTCGGTGGCGCGGGCAGGTGGCGAGAACGGCTGGAACCCCACGGGCGCGCCAGTATCGGAGCTGGTAGCGGGCGAAGTGTCCGCAGTGCTGCAGGCAGTGTATGAGGCAGCGCACCGCGAACTGACAGAGGCAGCCGGGCCGGAAATCACCGTCGAATACGGATTCAGCGGCCTGGCACTTTGGGTTTTCCAGTTCCTGCATGCTCTCCCGCAGTCGGTACGCGTGATGGCGGAGCTAAAGGCGGCGCAATACTGGTTTCTGGCTCACGATGCCAACGGGCAGTTCCATGTTGCGGAAGCGGCGCCAGGCGAGCCCGACTATGGGAAGCGGGCGGCCGCGGAACTGCAACGCCTGGCCTACCGCTTCCAGGCGAGGGCGTTGGAGCTGGTGGCGGAAGAGGGATTCGGGCGCGCGGCCGCGGATCCGGTGGGCCGGATCGACGCGCCAGCAGAGAGCAGCGCCAGCGATGCAAGCGGGCAGGTGGTGGTGCAGCCGGAGGCACGGGCTGGGGTGGACGTGGACATTCCACTGGAACAACGGGAGGCAGCTATCCGGCAGGCGAGGGAGGCGCTCGCACTCGAATCGGATGAGGTACTAGCAGAGAAGCTAGGGGTAAGTCCTACGACACTGAGCCGCTGGAAGACCGGACGCGTAGGGAAGGGCAAGAGCATGGTCTCTGAGGAAACTGCCCGCACCGTTGCAAAAAAAGTCCGCAAGCACCTGAACGGCAGCAGCCTTCCGACGGAATTCTACAAGGTATAACTCGGCCTCATAGCGTGAGGGACCATACCGCCATGACGCCTACGGCCTTTTGCGGCGGGTGGTGGCGTTCCGCTTCCCTTGTTTTTGTACTGGTGCGGTTGCGGGTGGGCCGGATGCCAGCGCATGCAAGGCAGATTCCCATGAATCGTCGCGTTCGCGCTTGATTACCGGAAGGGTTCTTCTCTCATAATCCGTAATGGCCCGGTTGATGAACGAAGTCACTTCGCTGGTGGCCTTGCAGGGTTCATGAGTGCCCGTTAGGCACTCCATCACTTCCACCACGATTTCGTGAAATCGACGCTGCAAGTCTGGCGTTCCCGTTCCCGCAAGCCAAGTCACGATTGACCGATACACCCTGGAGTCTTCATCGAGGAACAGACTACGATGGAAGCCCTGGAAATCGAGCCCGCTTTCCCGAAGAAACGCATCCCACAGAATAATGGCGAGATCGCCATGGCCGCGTTCATGGGCTAACCTGGCAAGGCTTACCAGCGCGCGGCCGGATGGATCACCGCCGGTATCGTACTTAGCAATAGACCGAATTGCCAAACCAGCAGCATTGGCAAATTGCTGCTGGGTCATAGAGAGGCGTCTCCGTAATTCCTTAGCTGCTTGCCCTGGTTCCATCCGCAAACCAATTCTAACGAAAATGTCTCCTGGTAGGATTTTAGGCGAAATCTACGCATGTAGCGCATGTGAGGGTTGCATTTCGTCGCGCATGGCCGTATCCTTTCGTGTAGAGGATTATGCAGACCATGCATGCTACATCTACACGCGATAATAGCAGCGAATCGTCCAAGACCTACACGGCGACCGAAATCAGCGCGGCGCTGGGCCTGAATCTGAACAGGGTCTACCAGATGGCGCGCGAGGGTCGAATCCCCTGCATTCGCGCCGGCAAGCGCTACATCTTTCCGCGGGCAGCCTTCGACAAGTGGCTGAGCACCGCGGGCAACCAGACGGCCGCATAGGCGGCAAAACTTCCCCCAAAGAAAGGAACCCTACTCATGAAAAAAGGAACGACATGCAGCGAGGCGATCCCCTGCATCACGGATTGGCGCTTCGACGAGATCGAGGAACGCGAGCCTGACCACTTCAGGGCGCGCGCCCGCATCGAAGCATTGCGGCGAGTCATAGTGGCCTACGATGAACCGCTGATTCGGGCGGGCGTGGAGGCGCACGTTTTCTTCGCCAGCCTGTTCGAGAAGCTGGAGGACGCCCCTGATAACTATGGCTTGCAGCACGTCCTACAGGCAATCCGGGACACCTTAGATTCCTACGAGCTTGAACTGCCTGCCGGATACTGGGCGGAGACAGCCCGCGATTCCTGGTGGCCTGATGCTTTCGACCGGGTGCGGCATGCTATCAGACAAAACCCGCCAGCAGTGGCCAGTGACGCGGAATGTCCCAACCTTCAGCGGTTGGGTGTGCCCGTGGAAGAAGTGGCCTTCTATCAGACGGCGTGGGCACTCTTCCGGCGAGATCCTGCAGCAGGGAAGTGTGCAGAGCCTGGCAGGTTGGCCGAGTTGATTTGCGACGCCACGGACAAAGGGAACGCGTGCGTCGAAGCGGCGGCAGAGGTCTAGAGTGCCTCCTGGTGATGGAGCCCGGCGACTGTACCGGGCTCCGATTTTCAACCGCCAGGCTCGTTGAGAGTGAGAGCCGATTTCGGGGGAAACGTGATCAAAAAGCGGCAAAAAGCGACGAAAACCGGGCAGCCAAATAGCGCACAATCGGAACTTGCGCAAGCAATGGAATCAATGAGTTGCGCGGAGTGCCTTATCCCGCGCTATCTCGCGCTACCGACGCGCGCTACCCCGCGCCATGGACGCGCTACGGCGCGGCGGGTACGGTGGGGGTATGGCGGACCGGGGGTGACGACCCCGGCCCGCGGTGGCCGTCCCGGGGACGGCCGGGAAGGTAGTGACGTGACCACGGTACCACACACGACGCGACGCGTCCACGCGGGACGCGGACGCACCGACACCACACCGACGTGGCCGTCGGCGGCCGCGGAGGCTGCCCGGCTGCGGGCGGCGGACCCGGCGGGGCGATACGCGGCGCTGGCGGCGGAGCTGGACCGCCTGGCGCGGTGGGACGCGGACACGGCGCGGCGCCGGTGGCGCCGGGAGGGGTACCGCGCGTGACACACCACCACCACACCGGGGACGTGCTGCTGCGGGCGCTAGACGCCCGGCTGACCCGGCGGCAGATGTACGCCCTGGCGGCGCTGCTGAACCGTCCCACGCAGGGCGGGGTGATCGCGCCGGATGACCTCAGGGCTACGGCATGGCATGAGTCGGACGGGCACGCGGCCCGGAAACGTCAGGCAGCACTACTGCAGGTATTCGCTGGGGCGGGGTTGGGCCAGGTGACGCCAGAGGGCGCCTGGCAGTGGGCGGACGCAGCGGGCCAGGTGGTGGGCCAGGTGGTGGGCCAGGTGGTGGTGGAAGCGCAGCCGGGCGAATCGCCAGAGCAGCGGGCAGCGCGCCTGAATCGAGAGCGACAGGCACGGTTTCGCGCGCGCCAGGTGCAGCATAGTGGCGTAACGCTTCCAGCGTCCTTTAGCGTTACAAGGGACGGCTCCAGTAACGTTACGAATAACGCCGAGAGTAACGCTTCGGTTCTTTCCCCCCACACCCCCCTTTCTCCTGTCTTTCTCTCTCAAACCATTGAAAAGAAAATGGAGAACCAAGACAGTAGCTGTAGTGCCAGTGGCGCGCGTGACGCTGTGACGGTGACGGGTGACGCATTGCGTGACGGTGGCAGTGACGCTGGCGCGGGATCGGGATTCGCACTTAGCGGGAGCGTCACGCAGGCTCAGCGCCCGAAGCGCGGCGAATGCGGGGAGACACCGCAGCAAGCGGCCTGGTTCGCGGAGGTTTGGCCTGGATTCTGGCGCAAGCGCCCGGGGCGCAAGGACGCGCTACGCGCCTTCGCGCGGCACGTTAAGACGGAGCGCGACTACCGCCTGCTGGTGACTGCCATCGAGCGAGATCGACAGGTCTATTTGTCCTGGGATGAGGACAAGCGGCCCTACTTTTCGACCTACCTCAACCGCGAAGAGTGGCAGGAGACACCGGAATCGCTGGCGGTTTTAACGAAGGCGCCTGCCAGGCAGGCCAAGACGCCGGAGGATGTCATGGCGGAGGCGCTGGCCAGTGACTCGGTATTCGAGTGGTCGCGACCACGAACCGAATCGAACGGGAGGGCGGCGTGATGGCCACTCTTGCACCGGCGCGGGATCTTTTACTGCCCGCGAAACCCGATATCGAGCGCCTGGTGCTGGGCAGCATCCTGGTGAGCGGCGGCCGCCTGATGGCCAGCGCCCGGGAGGTGCTGGAGCGGGATACCTTCACTGGCGAACCGCACCGCAGACTTTGGGACGCGATGCTGGCCCTGGATGAGCGCGGACAGCAGATCGACCGCATCACGGTGTACCACGCGGTGGAGTCCGCACACCCGGGGACCTGGACACTGGCGGACCTGGTGGCACTGGATGATGATTCGCCGGACCTGCCCGCGGTGGACACCTACGTGAGCCTGCTGGTGGAGTGTGCGACGCGACGGAAGGCGATCTTCGCGCTATCGGACCTGGCCCATACCATCGCAGCAGGCAGCGCTACGGGAGACGCACTGGCAGAGGCGGAGGGTATCGCGCGGCGGTTTGCGGCGCTTGCGGAACGGAAGCGCCAAGCGCTGACGGTGGAGCAGGTGGTGCGGGATGCCGG
>JALOKO010000515.1 GCA_025456495.1 Bryobacterales bacterium
TCACCGGACACGCCAGCGCCTGTTCCTCGTTCCACAGCAGGTCAGCCAGATTCAGGAAACGAAAGCGTCCGTATTCCAACACCGTGCCGATGCTCATTTCGTTTTCGCTGTTGTCGCCGGGCATTGTGCTGGCATCCTTGCAGGCCTCTGGCGTGGCGCCCGCGGACCGCGCCCGCAACGCCCGCCGCGTGAGCTCTTTGCGTGCGCTTACCACATGAAGGGTGGCGTTGCCCAAGCGAAAGGAATCGCCCGCGCTCACCCGTTGGTGTTCCCCTTTCGCTCGCACCTCCAAATAGCGCTGATAGAGGCGAGAGGCGTTCTCACTCTTTTCCAGCACCGGCCCATGGTCAACGAAGCGGGTAATGGGTAGCTTGGCCGCCAGTTGCGGGACGCCGCCCACATGATCTGTGTGGTAGTGGGTGGTGAACATGATGTCCAAACGGCTGATGCCCGCGTCCTTGGCGGCAGCAAGAATCTTCAGGGTATCCCGACCCTCAAAGCCAGGCCAGCCCGCGTCCACCAGCATCGAAGCCTTGCCATCCACGACAATCAGCGTCGCCTGCCCCCCATCCACATCCAGAAAGTAGATCTGCAACTCCTGCGCCTTTGCAATGGGCAGTAGGCAAACGAAGGCCAGAATCAGGAGGACGCAACGCAGGGTTGGCATGGCCGTATCGTAACAGAACCGGACTGTGGATAAACCGCGGCGACAGGCCGGGCGGGGCCTCAGGGAGCCTGGCAGATTCGGATGGGGTGCCTGGGGAGGGAAGGCCAGCAAAGAAAGGGAGAGCTTACGTTCGCCATCGGGCGCCACGAAGTGACGATGGACTTACTTCGTCAGGTCAATGCCGAAGCGCTTCAGCTCCTCGGCGCCTTCCACCACCCCGCGCTTCAGGGTTCGCACTTTGTCGCGGGCTGAGGAATCCACCTTTTCTTCCAGTTGGAAGATCTCGGTAAGGTGCTTCACCACCTGCAGCCGCACGTCATTGGGGTCCTTGCGGATGCGCACGTCGCGGCTGCGCTTCAGTTCCGCAACCACCTTATGCGACAGGTCGAGGATCTTGTCGCGCGACAGCTTCATCTTGTCGCCGGACTCGCGGCCGGAGGCCAACACCAGCTTGCGCTCCACCACCAGCTTGCGCTTGATACGGCGGAACATCTCCATGTAGCTGGCGCCCTCCTGCTGCATGGCGGACTCATACTGCTCAAGGATTTCGCGGACTTCCTCGTTCAGATCGTCCTCAGCGCGAAGGTCTTCCTCAATCACCCGGGCCATTTGCACAGCGGCTGAGTCCAGGTTGGCGCATTCCGTCCACATGGGATGGATTTTGCGTATGATCTGGCGGCAGGCGTAGGCGATAAACTCAGGGGCAACTAGCATCCGGGATGGCTCGTGTGGAACAGCGGCGCTTTCCCAGTGTAGAGGCCGGGGAAACGGCATGTCAACGAAAGCGACCCAAAGCCACAGCCATCCGGAAGGCAGCGGTAGAACCAAAGCGTCTACGAAGCGCCAGCTAGAACGTCAGCCCCAGCATCACTTCCAACTGGTTGGCGTTTAGCCGCGCCCCTGCGTCCCCGGAGCCGGAAAACACGGGCGTTTTTTCCGACCATCGGGTGTAACGGATTTCCGGCGCAATCTTCACGCGGCCAGGACCATTGCGGACGCCCGCCGCCAGCACCAGGCCCGGGGTGGTTTCGCGACCCCCGCCAATCAGGAATCCCGGCGAGGTAGTGCGGATGTTCAACCCGGCGGACAGGAAGGGCTGGAACAGTGGATTCCTTCCCAGCGGATACGAGCGAAGCAGCACGGGAAACTCCCAGGAACTGAAGCGGCTGTCCACCACGGAGCCGCCCGGGAAGTTACCGGAGCCCACCCTGAACCCCAGGCGCTTATAGAGCGCGTTGCCCTCCACGGCGAAGCCCAGCGGGAGGTTGATGACGGCCATCAATCCGCCGGAGATGGGGATGGTGCGATCTTCGCGCGCCTCCACAAGGTCGTTCAACGGGGCGCCCATCTTGAGACCGGCCTCCAGCAGGCGCGGTTGGCTGCGGACGGCAACGGGCAACAGAAGCAGAACCACACCCAACGCGAGGAGGCACGAAGAACCGGGATAACGCGAGTACACCATATCTTCAGTGTATGGCCGGGCATCCAACCGGGTTTCCCGGGCAAGTGTAAACTTGCGCCAGATGCCTAGCCGCCAGATGCCTGCTTCGCAATGTCGTTGTACAGCACAAAGGCCATCACGGCCAACAGGAAGACGAAGCCGACGCGGAACATCATCTCTTTGACCTGGATGGACAGGTCCCGGCGAACGGCCATCTCCACCAACAGCAGCAACACCATGCCGCCATCCAAAACGGGGATGGGCAGCATGTTCACAACCGCAAGGTTCAGGCTTACCATGGCCATCAGGAGGAAGAATTCAAAGGCGCCCTGCCGAGCGGCGCTGCGGGACATGCGGGCAATGCCAATGGGGCCTTCCAGGGACTTCGCCGACATGCGTCGTTCCACCAGCCCTCGGAAGAACCGCAGAATCATGGTGGCATAGCGGGTGTTGGTTTCCAGGGAAAGCTGCAACGCCGGGAGGAAGGCCAGGCTGGTGCGTTCCCGCTTGGGAGAGATGTTCACGCCCATCAGCCAGCGCATGCGGCCTTCCACCTCTTCATGGCGCGGGCTCACCGTGACCGTTCGCCGCTCTCCGTCCCGTTCGTACACCAGCTCAATCGGGGCTCCCTGGTTCTGTTCCACCAGTTTCGGTAAGCCGTAGCTGGAGCGGATGGGCACACCGTTGGCGGACACCAGCACGTCGCCGGTCAGCAGGCCCGCCGCCTCAGCAGGGGAGCCGGCGCGGACGCCGCCGATTTCGACATCGTTGTCCTCGCGCCACCCCGCCGTACCCATGCCGATTTCCTCATCGAAGCCCGGCGTCAGGCTGGTATTGACGGTTTGGCCGTTGCGCAGCAGGGAGACGCGGATGGGGTTGTTGGCGTTGAAGCCCTCGGCTTCCTTCAGGTCGTCCCAGCTTGGGTTCTTGCGCCCCTCAATCTCAACGATGCGGTCGCCCTTCTGGATGCCAGCCTGCGCCGCTGGGGA
>JALOKO010000516.1 GCA_025456495.1 Bryobacterales bacterium
CATCGGGTGACTTTCCAGGTGCTTTGCAACAGCCAGGGCGTTCCCTACGTGGCGGTCCATACGCGGGCCGAGAGTTTCAATGCCCTGGAGGAACTGGAAGGCATTGAATGGGCTCAGCGCCGGACCCAGATCGCGCAAGCCTTCCACCCTCGCCTTGATGATGTAGGCGATCGCACCAAAGGTTTCGCCAATCTTCATCCCGTGATAGGCGCGCGACGGTTCGTTGATGCCGGGGAAATTACCCTCCGCCCATTGAAACTTACCAGAATCCACGATGATGCCGCCAATACTGGTTCCGTGGCCTCCCATGAACTTGGTGAGGGAGTGCAGTACAATGTCGGCGCCATGTTCGATGGGGCGGCAAAGGTAGGGAGTGGCGAAGGTATTGTCAATCATCAGGGGCAAGTTATGCTCATGGGCAATCTTGGCCACCGCTTCGATATCCAGTACATTGCCACGAGGATTGGAAATGGTCTCGCCGTAAACAACCTTGGTCTTTGGCGTAATGGCCTTACGGAAGTTCTCGGGATTATCGGGATCAACAAAGATCGCGTTGATGCCCAACTTGCGGAAGCTGACGTCGAACTGCGTGAAGGTGCCACCGTAGAGCGTGCTGGCGGCCACGATGTCGTCGCCCGCATCGCAGATATTGGTGATGGCCAGCATCTGCGCCGCCTGCCCGGATGCCGTCGCCAACGCCGCCACGCCCCCCTCCAGCGCCGCCACTCGCTGCTCCAGCACGTCGGTGGTGGGGTTCATGATGCGCGTGTAGATGTTGCCGAACTGCCGCAAAGCGAACAGGTTCGCTGCGTGGTCAGAGTCGTCGAAGGTGAACGACGTGGTCTGATAAATGGGCACCGCACGTGCGTGCGTGGTCTTTTCCGGGCTGTACCCCGCGTGCAAGCTGCGGGTATTGAAGCCGAGGGCTCGTTCTTCTGACATCGGTGTTGTCCTCTTCTCGTTGAGTTGGGTGGCGGCACAGGGCCACCGGCGAACGGCCTGCATCCGCTAAATCATAGTAAGTCGATTGAGTTTACCATGATTCAATCGTGAGCTAGTGTACTGCTACGACCAACAGCTACCCGGGAACGCGCGAAATACCTAGCGCTTGTAGCCAATCTTGCGCAGAAAGTCGCGCCGCCAGGCGATGCCGTCCTCGTCTTCCACCCCCTTGGGCGAAGAGCCATCAATGACGCCCAGCACACCGCGACCCTGCTCACTTTCCGCCACGATTACCTGAAGCGGATTTGCCGTAGCGCAGAACAGCCGCACCACTTCCGGTACGTCGCGCAAGCGCCCGGTGAGATTGATGGGGAAACCATCGCGGAGGAAGAGCACGAACACGTGGCCGGCGCCGATGGCCTGGGCGGCTTCCACGGCCGCCGAACGCAAGGCGTCGTCATTGCCGTCGTGTCGCACCAGGCAGGGTCCGGATGCCTCATTGAAGGCCAGCCCGAAGCGAATGCCCGGGTTGGTATTGACCACCGCTTCGTAGATGTCCTCCACGGTCTTGATGAAGTGGGATTGCCCGATGATGACGTTGGCGCCTTCGGGCATGGGGATGGGAACAAGCTGCAATTGCACGGGAGTCTCCTCGGATTGGCGATTCCAGTCTAGCGAAGGCCAGTCGCGCGCGGGTTAGGGGATGGTTCCGTCAGCGGGCTGCGGCTGATCCAGTTGCGGGGGTAGCGGGCTGTCAGGGCGGGCGAAGACCCAGTATTGCGGATCGCTGTACACCGGCCGCCAGCCCTCCATCGATTGCATGGTTTTCAGGAAAGGGGAGAAGGTCTCCACCAACACGGCATCGTGCGGGAAGCGCTGCAGGAAGCCGTTGGCGTCGACGCCAGTGGCATATAGGCGGATGGCCTCTTCCACCAGTGCCGGTGCATACGCCACTTCGTAACGGCTGTCGATGGAAATGCGGGCCTTCGGCAGCGTCCACATCACGTAGGCGCCGATGGGGAAGCTCACCATCAGGTTGCCGTGGAACTCGTTGCGACGCAGGTAGTCCACCGCGCCCACGGGGTAGATCATGTGCAGCGCGCCATAGGCAGGATACAAGCGCGCGGGCACCAGAATCCGAAGAGGCAAGCGCGTCCACAGCAGCGCGCCGCTTACCAGCACGAACATCAGGCTCAGCATCAGCAGCGGCTTGCTGAAGCGGCGGGCGCCGACGGCCACACCGCGCGCCAGCGGAGTGCCCCCAAGCGCGGCAGGCGCCAGGCAAACGAAGGCCAGCCCGAAGAACATCCCAATGCGATTCGTACGGACACTGGCCGCCAGCAACAGCAGCAGGATGCCAAGGCCAGGAATCTGGCGCCATCCCCGGGCCAGCACCGCATAGGCCACCAACAGCGCGGCGGCCACCAGAGCACTCACGGCCAGCGGAAAGCTGGAATAGGCCACCCACAGCGGCTGCCATTCCTCAATGTCGGGTCGGCGAATGCTAAGGGCAGAAATCATGTAGGGGTAGTAGGCCACGCCGTACGGGTTCACCACCACCGCCGCCAGCATGGCGCTTCCCAGCCCCACCAGGCGCCAGTGCCGTTCGCCGCGAAAGGCGCGCTCCAGCCACTCCGCGCCCAGGATGCCGAAGGCCAGCACGAAGCCGCCGTGCACGTTCAGCCACGCCACAAACACCAGCAGCCAGACGGCCATCCACCAGCGCGCGCCCTGGCGATCTAACTGGAGAAACCACAGCAACGCGGCCACCGCCACCAACGAATACATCTGCCCGCGCACGGTGCCAAAGCCCGGCTGGAGCATGTTCAGCGCCAGGAAGGCCACCGGCACGAACAGCAGGGCGCGTCGCGCCAGGGATGTCGTCTGCGCGCACACAAGCAGCAGCAACGCCAGACCCAAGGCCAACTTCAGCCACAGCAAGCCCTGCGCACCCTGCCACTGCAGCGCCAGCAGGGCCAGCACGCCCGCACCCCACTCATGCTGCACCACAGGGCGCGTGGGTGTGTAGGCAAAGGAGTCCACCGTGGTCACGTGGCCCAGCGCGAAGGCCTCGCGCGCAAGGGAAATCTCGTGCCAGACATCCTGGTCTACCACCGGGTGCGACAGCGTTGCCAGAAAAAGC
>JALOKO010000517.1 GCA_025456495.1 Bryobacterales bacterium
TTTGTCGCCATCGGACACGTGCCGAACACGAAGATCTTCCACGGACAGTTGGAACTGGATAGCGACGGCTACATCGTTTCCCAGGGGGGCGCGCGCACCAACATCGACGGCGTCTTCCACGCTGGCGACGTGCAGGACAAGATCTATCGGCAGGCCATCACCGCCGCCGGTGCGGGTTGCATGGCCGCGATTGAGGTGGAGCGCTGGCTGGGCGCCCACGGCGTCCACTAGGCTGATCGCGCACGGCGTGCCGGTCTTGTTCGGCTGCCCGTTGGCGACACGGCAAACTCCCGGCGCGTTACCATGGACGTGGATAACCTCGTCCATGGTGCTGAATCCTGTTGTCCTAAGAGAGCTACTGCCTGATCGGCTGGTGGAGTGGCATCAGAGTTTGCCATCTACCATGCACCGTGCCTCGGTGCTTGCCAAACAGGGCTCGCCTCACGGTTCCATTGTCGGGGCCGATGAGCAAACCCAAGGCGAAGGCCGGATGGGGCGGGTGTGGCATTCCGCGCCCGGCGCAGGGTTGTATTTCACCTTGCTCTTGCGGCCCGATCTGTCCCCCCGCGATTCTCCCATGCTCACCCTTTGCCTGGGCCTTGCTGTCGCTGAAGCCATCTGCCGCTGCACCACCCTTCGCTGCGACTTACGCTGGCCAAATGACGTACTGGTTGATGGCCGCAAAGTTTGCGGCATCCTGGTGAAGTTTGAGGACGGTGTGTTTCTGGCCGGGATTGGCATCAACCTCGATCAGCGCGCCTTTCCGGATGGATTGCAGACGCCCGCCACTTCCCTGGCGCTGGAAGGCTTCGCCGACATGCCGCGGGAGCCCCTTCTGCAAACCATCGCTCAACTGGTGAACAGCTATCTGGACATGTTGCAGGCAGGAGCCAAGACCACCATCATCGACACCTTTCAACTTGCGTCTTCCTACGCGCGGGGAAAGGATGTGGACGTGGATTTCGGCGGGTATACTGAGCGTGGCGTCACCGACGGACTGAATGAAGATGGTTACTTGTGGCTGCGCCTTCCATCGGGTGAGCGTCGCCTGGTGGTGGCCGGAGGCGTGCGCCCTGTGGCATCCTGATTCATCGCGCCGCACCTTGCAAGGAGCACCCCATGTTACTGGCCCTGGATGTGGGCAACACCAATATCACCGTGGGCGTTTACGAGGACGCTGTCCTGCGCACGCGCTGGCGGTTGCGGACCGTTCGCGACCAGACGTCGGATGAATGGGGCATTCTGCTGCGCAACCTCTTCGATCTGGCGCAGATCCATCAGGCGCAGGTAGACGGGCTGATCATCGCCAGCGTTGTGCCCCCGCTGGATACGTCGCTGGCCCGCATGGGTCGTCGCTACTTCCACCTCGATCCCGTCTTTGTCACCAGCGAGACCGATACCGGCATCACCATCCGCTACGACAATCCGCGCGAGGTGGGCGCTGACCGCATCGTGAATGCCGTCGCCGCTTTCCATAAGTATGGCGGTCCGGTTGTGGTTGTCGACCTTGGCACCGCCATCACCTTTGATGTCGTGTCGGCCAACGGGGAATACCTGGGAGGCGTCATCTGTCCAGGAATCGGAGTCAGCGTGGAAGCGCTGGTAGCCCGCACGGCCCGCCTTCCCCAGGTGGATTTCCGTAACCCCGGCGGCATCATCGGCAAGACAACGGTTACCAGCATGCAGGCCGGCCTGTATTACGGCGCCATTGGCATGATTGATTCCATCGCCGAACGCCTCCAAGCCGAACTCGGCCCACACGTCAAGACCATCGCCACCGGTGGCCAAGCCTCCATGATCGTCGCTGACTCCCGCTACCTCAAGCACGTCGACGAAGACATCACCCTCGAAGGCCTCCGCCTCATCTGGGAACGGGTTGGGAAAACCGTCTGACGATGCACGAACGGCTTGCGCGCAGACGCCAATAGGCCGGAGCCCCCGGAAGAATCAGCCAACCAGCACACTCCCGCCTGTCGACGTTGGCCCGGCGTGCCGCATCGCGTGCACTCGCGCGCCGCCGGCGGCACATGCCGTGGGCATGCGAAGGCGAGTTCAGCACACACAACAGATTGCGGTAACACGGTCGATTCAGTGTGGCTGAACGATTCCATCATTTCTTGCGTGAGTACAAATATGTCATTCTTTCCCCATAAGAAGTGTAAATCCAGGTCATTTCGCAGCCATCCCTGAGGTGTCAGTAAAACGCCTTAGGGAGGTCCGATGCTCGAGTCCATTTCTCTATCTCAATATGAATTGGTGTATAACGCCTTTTCATTCACCGTGGCCGTCATGGGAGCAGCTACCGCCTTTCTGTTCCTCAACCGTGGGCAAGTGGCTCCTGTGTATCGTACTGCTATTTCCATCTCTGGTTTAGTGACGCTCATTGCGATGTATCATTACGTTCGCATAGCGTCTTCATGGGCAGAGGCATTTACAGTCGGCAACGGTCAAATCGCAACCAGTGGCATCGGGTTCAATGATGCCTACCGCTATGTAGATTGGCTATTGACGGTTCCCCTGTTGTTGATTGAGCTCATTCTGGTGATGAAGCTCTCCCGGTCGGAAACCTTTGCGAAAGCCACCAAGCTCGGGTTTCTGGCAGCCCTAATGGTGGTCTTGGGGTATCCTGGCGAGATTTCCACCGACGCCGGAACCCGCTGGCTGTGGTGGTCGTTGTCCATGATCCCGTTCCTGGTGATTGTATACGACCTGTTCTTTGGCCTGAAGCAGTCCATTGACTCGCAACCGGAAGGCGCGCGGGGTTTGGTAAGTGCTGCGCGCTGGGTTACTGTTGTTTCCTGGATGTTTTACCCCATCGTCTTCACCCTCCCGATGATTGGGCTAACTGGCGGCGGAGCCACCACCGCTGTTCAGGTGGGATATACCATCGCGGACATCGTAGCCAAGGCAGGCTTCGGTGTTCTGATTTATATGATTGCCGTAAGGAAGTCTGAAGCCGAGCCAGACTTCGCAATGTCTTCCGCAGCTCCACTGCAAGCGAAGCCATCAACCACATAGCGCACTCCCGCTGGTCAGGCTGCGGTGGATAACACATCCACCGCAGCCCATCAGATTCATTAACT
>JALOKO010000063.1 GCA_025456495.1 Bryobacterales bacterium
GCCAAGCCCGGTGCGGACGACCTGCACTGTCGCAACTTCACCGATGCCGTGCTGCAGGGCGCGAAGCCGGTGGCGCCCATCGAGGCCGCGCACCGTTCCATCACCATTGCGCACCTGGCCAACATCGCTTTGCAGGTGGGGCGGGATCTAGGTTGGGACCCGAAGGCAGAGACCATCCGCAACGACAGCACGGCCAGCGCGATGCTGCGACGCGACTACCGCAAGCCCTATTCGCTGGCCTGATGCGGGATTAGCCTAGTCGCGGAAGGAGATTGAGAACCGCAACTGGTTCATCTGGAATTCCTGACGGGTGTTGTCGAAGTAGCGGTATTCAAAGCGCAGGCCGACCCGGGGCGCAGGCCAGTAGGTGACACCGCCACCCAACTGATACAGGCTAAGGGCGCCATCGCGGAAGGCCAGCCCATAGCCGCCCGTGACGAAGGGGACCACCTTGCGGGGGTTCACGCGGTCGTCGAAATGATAGGACGGACCCAGGGAGAGCAGGCCGAAGTACTCGCCGGATTGCTCGCGTGGCCACACCAACTGACCATCGCCTCCGAAGGCCAGTCCTTTATGCAGATACCCCTCGCCACCACCGGCGAAACTGAGGATCTTTCCAAAGGCTTCGCCACGGTCAGCGCGACCGTTTACGCCGAAGCCAATCGTTCCCACCGCATGATAAGCCGGAACAGCCTGCGCGGCCGCCCCCACGGTGAGGGCGGCGGCGAAGACTACCACAAGGAGCAATCGAAGCATACATCCAGACAGACGGGCGCCGTGAGGAAAAAGTTTGCGCGCACATTGAGATTGGCGCCGCTGGTTTGGGCGGCCGTTTTGGGCCTTGGCCGCAATTGCCCCGCGGGCGGCTTCGCGATATGCTCGGGGCGAATGCGATTGGCACTGCGCTGGAGACGATGGGTGGCGGCGTGCGTCGTGCTGCTGGCAAGCAGCGCTGAGGCGTCCGCGCCATCCGTGCGGTTTGTGGATTGCAGCGCCGACAGCGGGTTGTCGATGGTGCTGCACAATGATGCCAGCGATCGCAAACGATTGATTGAAACCATGACCGGCGGCGTGGCGCTGTTTGATTTCGATGGCGACGGCTTGCCCGACATCTACTTCGTGAACGGCGCCCCCATTCCCAGCCTGCGCAAGGACGGTGAGCGATGGTGGAACCGGCTGTATCGCAACCGGGGAGACTTTCGCTTTGAAGACGTGACGCAGCAAGCGGGCGTGGCCGGGCAGGGTTACGACATGGGAGTGGCGGCTGGCGACTACGATGGCGACGGTCACGTGGATCTGTTCGTCACCGGAGTGCGCGGCAACACGCTGTATCGAAACCAGGGGGATGGCCGCTTCGCGGACGTGACCGCGGCCGCCGGGCTGGCGGCGAAGCCGGGTGAGGCACGCTGGGCGGTGTCAGCGGGTTGGCTGGATGATGACGGCGATGGCGACCTGGATTTGTTTGTCGCCAACTATGTGCGCTGGGATCCGGCCACTGAGCCTGTCTGCGGTGACCCCCTGCGCAAGACGCCCACCTATTGCCATCCCGACCGCTATCAGGGTACGGCCAACCAGTTGTTCCGCAACCAGGGGAATGGGCGCTTTGTGGATGTCAGCCAGGAAGCGGGCGTGGCCTCCCACATCGGAAAGGGTATGGGCCTGGGCATTGCCGATGTGGATGGCGATGGCCGGTTGGATGTGTTTGTGCCTAACGACACCGTGCCCAACTTTCTGTTCTTTCAGCAGGAGGGTGGCGGGTTTCGTGAAGGGGCCTTCGAGGCCGGTGTGGCGCTGAACGATGATGGGCTGGCGCTTTCGTCGATGGGCGTGGACCTGCGTGACATCGACAACGACGGGCTGGCCGATGTGTTCATCAGCGCGCTGGCCAACGAAACCTGGCCCCTGTTTCGGAACCTGGGAAACCGGGTGTTCGCTGAGATCACTTACCCCAGCGGCATCGGCAAGGCCTCGCTCCCATTCACGGGCTGGGGTTTGGGGGTCTTCGACTTCAATCAGGATGGATGGAAAGACCTGTTTGTGGCGGGTGGGGATGTGAATTCCAATACTGAGCGCTATTCCAGTGGCCAGAGCCGGCAGGCGAACCGGTTGCTGCTGGGAGTGGACGGCAAACGCTTTGTGGATGGCACGGCGGAGGCGGGACTAGAGGGCGCGGGCGTGGCGTTGCACCGCGGAGCGGCCTTCGGCGACCTGAATGGCGATGGCTGCCTGGATGTGGTGTTGACGCGATTGAACCAGACGCCGCTGCTGTTGCGGGGTGAATGCGGGGGTGGGAAGTGGATGGGGTTTGCGCTGCGGCAGCAAGGGGCAAACCGGTTGGCCTACGGGGCGCGCATTACGGTGGAATTGAGCGATGGGCGACGCCTGACGAACGCGGTGCAGACAACGGTGGGTTACGCCAGTAGCAGTGACCCGAGGGTGCATTTTGGATTGGGGGAGGCCACGGTGGAGCGGGCGCGCATCCGCTGGCCGGACGGCGTTGAACAGGTCCTGGACAAGCCATCGCCAGGACGGTGGCTGCCGGTGGAACGCACGGAGGCGCGTTAACGGATGCCCGCCAGCCGACGGTGGCTGGCGGCCTGTTCCGTGTTCCCTTGGCGCGCGTAGATTTTGGCCAGCAAGAGGTGGGCCTCGGCGTAGGAAGGTCGCGCTTGCACTGCCTGGTGAAGCGACCGCAGGGCGGGCTCCAACTGCTGGAGTTGCAGTTCGGCTTTGCCTTGTTCAAACCAGGCGCGGGCGGCGCGGGGATGGGCCTGTGTGACGGGGCGCAGAGTGTCGAGGGCCTTGTCCGGTTGGCCCGCTCGTAAGTAGAGCGAACCCAGATTGATGGCGGGCTTTTCGTCCAGGTTGGCCGCCCCGGCTTCGCGTGCGATGGCTTGCCGGAAGGCGGATTCAGCTTCCTGGTAGCGCCCCAGCGCCAGCAGGGCCAAGCCACGTCCGTTGAGGAATCGCCAATCGTTGCGGGCGGAGCGCAGCAGGCGGTCAAAGAGTGTGAGGGCGTCGTCGAATCGATTGCGGAGGTAGTGATTGCGAGCCAGGTAGTAACACGCGTCCGGCTCCTTCGCATCCAGTTCGCAGGCGCGCGCGAAGGGCTGGCTGGCAAGGTCGTGCTGGCCTTGCGAGGCGTGGACGACACCCAGAATCTTCCAGGCATGGGCGTGTCGCGGGTGCCGGGTGAGGTGGTCGCGCAGCAGGGTCTCGGCTTTGGGGAAGTGGCCCGCCTGGAAGGCCTCCACTGCCGCCTGCACGGCTTGTGCCGTGTTGGCTTGCTCCGTGTTGGCTTGCTCCGTGCTGGTTGGCGAGCGCTGGCAGAGGGAAGGCGGCGCTAGCAGGCATCCCAGCAGGAGCAGGGGCAGCAGAGACCTCCCGGGCAACGCGCGCCGCAGATGCTTGGCCAGGACCATATCGTTGCATTGACCTGTATCGTTGAATCGGGGTTGTATGCGGGATAGAGCCATCGCCCGCTGGATAACCGCCGTCCTGGATACGAGTATCTCTCCATCGGGGGCTTGGCGGCGACGGGGCGTTGGCCGATCGCATTTGCGACAGCGGCGGAATTCGGCGTCAGCGGATGAAGTTTAGGGTTCCCTTTTCTGAAAACAGGCGTACACTGAAGCCAGGAAAACCGTCCGTTCCCGCGCGTTCCGCAGGGGGCGCGTGAGATCGTGGAGGCCGGTTCCATACGGGGCGCAGGCCGAAAACGTGGGCTCACTCCCGCCAGCGGGAGGATGTGATCGTCGCGCTCGAGGCGAGTAGCCCCCACCGCGTTGTCCGGCCCAGAGCAGTCACTCCCCCGCACTGCCCCGGAACCGGCCCCACGACATCGTTCCCTGGGGCGCGTCGGCCACCAGACCGGAAGGAGGGTGACATGCAGTACGGAACCTTTCGTAGACCCCGGCAGCCCGAGGCGCCAGTCGGCAGGGCACAGGCCGGCAGGTCACTGGCTGAGAAGGCGCTGGCTGACAAGGCAATGGCCAGCAAAAAACAGGTCGTCAAGGGACAGGCCAGGTTAAGGGCCAAGCCCATGGATGAAGGGAAGGGCAGGACGGCCACAATCGGCCCCGTCGCCGTCGCCGCTGAGGACAAGGGTGAAGCCGCGGGTGAGGCCAAAACCAAGCTTCCTGTCGAGTCCAAGCCGAAGTCTACTGAGCGGATTCACTAAGCGCGCTATTCCACCTGCGGTCCGCCCTGCAGGAAGGTGCGCAGGCGGAAGCTGCGGCTGGGGTGGCGGAGCTTGCGTAGCGCCTTGGCTTCGATCTGGCGAATGCGTTCGCGGGTGACGGCGAAGTGCTGGCCCACCTCTTCCAGGGTGTGCTCACTGCCATCCACCAGGCCGAAGCGCATCTTGATGATCTTCTCTTCGCGCGGGCTGAGGGTGCGCAACACTTCGGCCGTCTGTTCCCGGAGGTTGAGATTAATGACCGCGTCCGAGGGGCTGGCCGCGCGTTTGTCGATGATGAAATCACCCAGGTGCGATTCTTCCTCCTCGCCCACCGGAGTCTCCAGCGAAATGGGCTCCTGCGCCACCCGCATGATCTTGCGGACTTTGTTGACGGGGAGTTCCATTTCCCGGGCAATTTCCTCAGTGGTGGCGTCGCGCCCGAGGGTCTGCTGCATCACTCGCTGGACTCGCACCAGCTTGTTGATGGTTTCAATCATGTGTACCGGGATGCGGATGGTGCGCGCCTGGTCTGCAATGGCGCGGGTGATGGCCTGCCGTACCCACCAGGTGGCGTAGGTAGAGAACTTGTACCCGCGCTTGTAGTTGAATTTCTCCACTGCCTTCATCAGGCCGATGTTGCCCTCCTGAATCAGGTCAAGGAACTGCAGTCCGCGATTGGTGTAGCGTTTGGCGATGGACACCACCAGGCGCAGGTTGGCCTCAATCAACTGCTTCTTGGCGGCTTCGGATTCGGCCTGTCCGCGATCCACCATATCCAGGGTGCGCACCAGTTGGGCGGAATCAGCGCCGTATTCTTCCTCCATGGTGCTGACACGATCACGCAGATCTTTCAATTGCTTCCGCAGCTCGCGTTCCAAGCCGCGGTCAGTGATTCTGCCTTCGCTGAGCACCAGGTGCAGGCGGGCCGCCTCGCGTTCGGCCGGAGCGAGTTTTTCCAGGGCGGCGCCCACCTCAGTGGCCAGGGTGCGGTACACCTGGGAAGTAAACGGGATGGCGCAGAACTCGCGGGACAGGCGCACCACCTGACGGGTGAGGGCGGGCTTGACTGAGCTTCCCAACCGACGCCCCTTGCGGCCGCCATTCCCCTTTAGCTGGGGCGCCAGTTCGTCATACTGGCGCGTGAGACGTTCCACCAGTTCCGTGAACTCGCGCACGTAGCGCTCACTGTCGCGCTCCTCGGGAACCTCCTCGGGCAGCACCAGCACGTCGTAGATGGCGTCCGGATTTCGCTGGATGCCCTCGCGCATGCGGGAAAGGCACCTGACGATGAAGGGGCAGCGCGACAGCGCCTTGGCGACAATGCGATCACCGTGCTCCATGCGACGGGCCAGTTCCACTTCCCCGTCGCGCGTCAGCAGGGCCACGGTTCCCATCTCGCGCAGGTACATGCGCACGGGGTCGTTGGTCTTCTCGCCGCCTTCGCCGAACTCACCGTCGCTGAGGTCGTCGCGATCGATCCCGCGCTTGGCTGAGCCAAACTTTACCTCATCCAGCAATTCGGCTTCACTGGATTCCAGGTCGGCGAGGATTTCGTCCAACTCGGGCTGCGAGGCGGAGTCGTCGGCCACCAACTGGTTGACGGCGCTAAAGAGGTCGTAACCAGCCTCAGATGACGCTTCGTCATTGTCCCGAATACGCCCGATATTGTGTTCGATGGACACCCTGAACACCAACTCCCGGGGCAGAGCCCCTAATTTGGCCAATTGTACAACAACAGATTGCCCGGAACATCCATCGCGCACATTGGTTGTGCAGTCAAGGAAAACCAAAGATCCGATGGGATTGGTCCGATGCTTAACTCAGCGGGCGCTGGGCGTCCAGCGTGGTGAGTTCGTGGGAAAGGCGCAATGCCTCCTCGAAATCGCCCTGCTGCTCTGCTTCGCGCACACGTCTCTTTAATTCGCGTCGAAAATCAGCGATTTGGATCAAATCCAATTTTCGCAAACAAGCGATTGCCTGATCTCGTGTATGAGACTCCTTGTGTACCTCCTCATCGAGTAGCATTCTGCTGAGGATGTCCTTATCGGCCTCAGCGAGCCTGGGTTCAATGAATCCGAAACGAAGGTCTTCGCCGGCCTTCCAGGCGCGCAGAATCGCATCGAGGACGGGGGCCGAGGGCAGTTTGCGCCAGCCATCCAGCCCATTCAGGAAGGGCAGGATTTCAGCAGCCACCTCCGGTAGATTGACAAGGCAACTGATGAGGATGTGTTCCAGATGGCTGGCCTGCGGGGCCTCCACGCGGAGTGGACCGTCCTTGCGGGCGACAGCGGCAGAGCGGAACTTGTCCAACACCATGCTGCGTTCCAAGCCCAGATAGGAGGTGACTTCATCGGCCAGAGCGGAACGGCGCAGACGGTCGTTCACCCTTTGGATGGCTGGCAGCAGGAACTCCAGAGCCTTGACGCGGCCGGCGGTGCTGGCGGTGTCGAAGCGCGCCTTGGCCCGATCTGCCAACCACAGAAAGTAGCCGCGGGCATTGGCGATGGCCTGCTGATAGGCGTCGGCGCCATGTTGCTGCACGAACTCATCGGGGTCCAGTCCGCCGGGCAGTTGCAGCACGCGCACGTCCACGCCTTCGTCCAGCAGCACCTGGATGGAGCGTTCGGTGGCGTTCTCGCCGGCGCGGTCCGGGTCGAAGTTGACGACAACCACATCGGTGTGGCGGCGAATGTTGCGGACATGCTCGGCGCTGAGGGAGGTGCCGCAGGAGGCTACCGCCTCGTGGACCCCGGCGGCCCAGGCGCCCAGGACATCCATGTAGCCCTCCACCAGCACGGCGCGGCCCTGCTTGCGCATACTCTCCTTGGCGCGATGGAACTGGTAGAGCACGGTGCGCTTTTTGTAGATGTCGGTTTCCGGGGAATTCAGATACTTGGGCTGTTCTTCCGGATCCAGCACGCGGGCGCCGAAGGCCACCAGCTTCCCGCTTTCATTGTGAATGGGGAAGGTCAGGCGACCGCGAAAGGTGTCGTAGTAGCCGTCACCATTGGCGCGCGGCTTTACCAGGCCGCTGCTATCCAGAAGGGCTTTATCGACGCGCTGGCGCTCAAGCAGGCGCACTAGTTCAGAGCCGCCGCCGGCGGCGAAGCCCAACCCGAAGTCCTTGGCCTGGGCGTCGGTGATGCCGCGACGGGAAAGGTAAGCGCGAGCGGATTCGCCGGCGGGAGACCATAGGTTGCGGGTGAAGAGGTCCTGGGCGAGCTCGTTCAGGCGGTAGAGGTCTGTACGGCGCTTGGCGTCCTCATCGGAGTAATTGGCGTTGCGCGGCAGGGGGATGCCGTTGCGTTCGGCCAGCGCTTTGACAGCTTCCAGAAAGGTGAAGCCCTCCATTTCCATGACGAACTTGATGGCATCGCCACCCGCGCCGCAGCCGAAGCACTTGTAGAAGCCGTGGCCGGCGTGAACAGAAAACGAGGGCGTCTTCTCTGTATGAAAGGGGCAGAGGCCGACATAGCGTTCCCCGGCGCCCTGCCGTTTGAGGCGCACATAGTCACCAACAACGCGCACGATGTCGATCTGGCTCTTTACCTGTTCGACGAAATCCATGAGACGGGGACCGGAAGAACTGCTGCCCTTATTATCGCGCTGGCGCGGGGTGGCGTCAGGCGAGGTGGGAATCCAGGTTACGCACTTCGCGCCAGCGGGGGCAGGTGACCAGGTGATCGTTCACCATACCCACTGCCTGCATGAAGGCATAGCAGATGGTGGGGCCGACGAACTTGAAACCGCGCTGTAGCAGGTCCTTGCTGAGGGCCTTGGCCTGCGGAGTGACCGCCGGCACTTCGCCCAGGCTGGTCCACGCATTCTGGATGGGGCGGCCATCGACAAAGCGCCAGAGGTAAGCGTCGAAGCTGCCGAATTCCTGCTGCGCGGCCAGGAAGGCGCGTGCATTGCCCACGGTGGAGTGAATCTTGGCGCGATTGCGGACGATGCCCTCATTGGAGAGCAGGGCGGCGATACGAACTTCGTCGAATCGCGATACTTTATCCGGCTGAAATTCATCAAACAGTCGCCGGTAGTTTTCCCGTTTGTTCAGGATGGTTTGCCAGCTCAGGCCAGCCTGTGCCCCTTCCAGGATGAGCATCTCGAAAAGGTGCCGGTCATCATGGGAGGGCACGCCCCATTCCTGGTCATGATAGGTGCGATCAAGTTCACCCTTGACCCAAGGGCAACGGCGTGGTTCATCCAGCATGACCATACCATCCTGCATAACACTGCCATCCTGCATGACAATGATGGTAGCGCGCGAGTTGGGGCGTCCGACGAGGAAGTCACCGTAGGCCCAGGTAAACCATGAGGCTGCGTACACGATGAGGCTGCGTATACGATGAGGCTGCGCAAACTGCAGGAAGAACTGCAGCAAACCAAACCCTTCTCCTCGAAACAGGAAGAAGCGATGCTGGCGATCATGAAGACTGCCGATGTGGTGCGACGTCGCGTTGCGGCGATCATTGAGCCCTTCGGCGTGACCATGCAGCAGTACAACGTGCTGCGGATTTTGCGTGGGGCGGGGCCTCGCGGGTTGCCGACGCTTTCCATTGGACAGCGCTTGATTGAGGCGACGCCGGGCGTGACCCGGCTGTTGGATCGCATGGAGGCGCGAGGCTGGGTGCTGCGTCTGCGCTGCGACCAGGATCGCCGCGTCGTCTATGCAATCATCACCCACGAGGGGCTGGAGCTGCTGGCGGCGATTGACCCGCCATTGGAGCACTACAACCATGCCGCCCTGCCGCTGCTGAGCGCGACGCAGTTGGATGCGCTGGTGGGGCTGCTGGAACTGGCGCGCGCTGAGGACGAGTAGCGGGCGCAGGCTGGCGGCGGGTAGCGGGCGCAGGCTGAGGACGAGTAGCGGATTCGCGCTACGGGAGGACGGCTGCCGAAGGGTGGCCGTGCGGGCTGTGGCCCTTGCGGGCTAGTAGAGGCAAGCGGCGTTTTTCGCCTTCACGTAGTAGCTCTTGTAGTTCCTGGCCTTGTCGTCCATGCAGCCCTCCAGGTTCAGCAACTCCACTTTGCGGAACTCCACCGGGTGGCTTTCGCTCTGCAGCGAGATGGAACCCCCTCGCAGCAGCGCGCCATCCTGCTTGGCGGATGGCTGGTGTTTGCTGACATTTGCTCCGCCCACCTGGGGCAGCACGTAGCGATGCACCTGCTTGCCGTTGACGAAGTGGACGATCTCTGACTCGCCCAATGCCAGCACCTCGGCGGTCACCCATTGGTCACCATCAGACGTGTCGGAGGTGGACGGAATGCAGTGGCGGGTTTCCAGCTTGCCATCCATCACCACGTGAGTGCCGGGGGTGCAGAGATTGGCCGTTGAGCGCGCGCCCTTGCCGAGGCCGCCCAACAGTTGCACCTCAATGGAGATGGGGAAGTCCTGATCCTTGCCCATGGTATGCGGCGGCTGGCCGTGGATCATGATGCCGCTATTGCGGGTGGCCCATCCGGGTCCGCCGGGGGCCTGGTTTCCGGTGAAGCGATACTCGACGCGAATGCGGTAATACGTGAAGGGATCTTTGTAGAAGATGTGCCCGAATCGGCTATCAAAACTCGTGTACTGGTCATAGGCTACGCGCAGCGTTCCGTTCTCAACGCGGAAGGTGTTGCCGTAGTTTTCGTTCAACGGGTAGCCGGTGATCTTGGGCAGCCAGCCATCCAGGTTCCTGCCATTGAACAGTTGCAGCCACTCTTCCTTGGCGGGGTCGTTCTGCGCGAAGGCGCATCCGCTGAGGGCTGCCAGCAGGGTGGCGCCCAGAAGGAGATAGCAGGCAAGGGTGTGTGCGCGAGGAAGCATCTTGCGGTTGAGTATATCGAGGACGGCATCGGGTGTGCAGGGCACTGGTGATCGTCGCTTGCGCGAAGGCCCGCGAGGTTACGAAACGCTTCGTGCGGAGGGGGCTCGCCAGCCTGGCACGCTATCCTGAAGCTGTGCGAATTCTTCTCACCAACGACGATGGCATTGATGCCACTGGAATTGCCGCGCTGGCTGAGGCGCTGCGCGATGTTGGCGACGTGTTCACCGTGGCGCCCGCGACCGGGATGTCAGGGTGCGGCCACGCAGCCAGCGAGGGGGCCTTCCGCGTTTTCCGTCTGGATGAGCGCCGCTACGCGGTGGAAGGTACGCCCGCGGACTGCACGCGGGTGGGGCTGCATCTGCTGGATGGCAAGGTGGATTGGGTCTTCAGCGGCATCAACGATGGGGGCAATCTGGGAGTGGATGTTTACCATTCCGGCACCGTTGCCGCGGTGCGCGAAGCAGTGATGCGGGGCGTGCCGGGCTTTGCGGTCTCGCACTATCGGGACCGGGCGCTGACTGAAAAGGATTGGAAACGCGCGGCGTCGTGGGCGCGGGGAGTGGTGGCGGATCTCATCGCGCGGCCAAGAACGGAATTGGGATATTGGAACGTGAACCTTCCCTGTCCGCCAGAGTCATCTACGGCCGTGCCGGAACTGGTTTTGTGCGAACTGGACGCCTCACCGCTGCCACTTTCCTATCTGGTGGAGGGGAACCTGTACCGCTATCACGGGCGCTACTCGTTGCGACAGCGCCAGCCAGGCAAGGACGTCGCCGTGTGCTTCGGGGGAAGCATCGCCGCCAGTTATGTGTTGCCAGTGGAACGCTGTGCCGCCGCAGTGCTGGACCCCGTTGTGGAAGGGGCGTGACGCGGCCGCGGCGGACGCCAGGGCGCATGGCCGAGGGATGACCCGTGACGCGATAGGATGGACGCGCGAAGCCAGGGGATTGAGAGGAGTTGCCAGCAATGGAAACCAGAGTGTTGGGGAACAGTGATCTTGCCATTACCGTGCTGGGGATTGGCGCGTGGGCGATGGGTGGGGGCAATTGGAAGTTCGCCTGGGGCCCGCAGGATGACAACGAAAGCGTTGAGGCGATCTATGCCGCGCTGGATGCCGGCGTGAACTGGATTGATACGGCTGCGGTGTATGGGCTGGGCCACGCGGAAGAAGTGGTGGGGCGCGCCGTGAAGGGCATGTCCGTCCGGCCGCTGCTGTTCACCAAGTGCGCGCGCGTCTGGAATGAGCAGCGCGAGATTGGCAAGCGGCTGAAGCGAGAGTCGGTGATGCAAGAGTGCGAAGACAGCTTGCGCCGCCTGCAGGTGGATGTCATTGACCTGTACCAGATCCACTGGCCGGAACCGGACGAGGAAATCGAAGAGGGCTGGGAAGCCTGCGCGCGGTTGAAAGAGCGCAGCCGCCCTACAACCTGCTGGTGCGCGGGATTGAGCAGCAGCAGTTGCCCTATTGCCACCAGCATGGCATCGGCGTGATTGGATACTCGCCCATGCGCAGCGGCTTGTTGACCGGAAAGATGACGGCGGAGCGGATCGCGGCCATGCCCGAGGATGACCATCGGCAGCGCGTCCCTGATTTTCAGGAACCTAAGCTATCGAAAAATCTCGCCCTGGTGGAGGTGCTGCGCGAGGTTGGCGCCAGCTATGGCGTGTCCCCTGGGGAAGTGGCGATCGCCTGGACCCTGCGCCATCCGGCCATCACCGGGTCGATTGTCGGCATGCGAAACGCGGCCCAGGCCAAGGGCGTGATAGGGGCGGCCAGCCTGAGGCTGAGCCAGGATGACCTGCGCCGCATCGAAGGCTTTGTTGCGGAGCACGGGCTTTAGCTGGTGGGTGGCGCTGCTTCGGTGAGATCGCTGGCAAGCGGTGTTTCCAAGGGATTGGGCACAGGAGGAACGCTGCCGATGCGTAACGCGGGCTCCACCAGTCGGGTTGTCTGATGGACGACGAGCACGGCCGGGACCACCGCCAGCATGGTCATCAGACTGGCGATGTCATCCATGCCGACGGCGTTTAGGGCGTCCGCAACCGTGGTGCTGCGCACGTTCAGGCGGAATGAGATGTTCGACGCAAAGCTTTGGGCGAGAAAGAAGCCCCACCAAAGGCCAATGACACGCCGGGGCATTTTGTGCCGGGCGCCGATCTCAGGACGCTGGCTGCGCAGTTCGGTGAAGGCGTCCCAGATTTCGCGCATGATGGCATAGGGACGCCAGAGGGAGAGCACCGGAACAACGAAGCCCCAACCTGTCCAGGAGAGGCTATGCTCTCGCGAGGCGATGCTGAGCTCATCCAGAAATCCGTAGGCCCTCCGGAACCACAGGATGAAGCAGGTGGCGGCGACGATCCAGAGTGCGAGCTGCGCCAGTCCGACAAAGGCCGTGAACATCATGGTCCATTCCAGTTCTAACTCCTCCACAAGCGCGTCGGTGGGAAACTGACTCAGGTAGCCGGCGTAGAAGTGGCCCGCGATGATGCCAAGCAGGCAGGTGAGTCCTACGGCAATGATGGACACCATGGCGGCGAGCGAGAGGGACACAAATCGACGAAGATGTTGGTCCGTCACGGGACGGACATTGACGGTGCTGCTGAGAGGAAACATGCAGGCGCCTCCCTCGGCTGAGGAATGAACTGACGCCGCTAGAGTATCACGAGCGGGTCACAGCAGAATGAAGGGGTTGGACGCCACGCGGGTGGGCGATGCGGGGGTGGGCGATGCGGCGAGGCCGGTTTCGGTGATTGCGCCAATCTCGACCTCCCGCAGTTGATTAGCCGGAAGCGGTTGGGCTAGTTCCACCTTCAGGTAGTTGTCACTGAGAGCGAAGCCAGCCGTATCCAGGGTAACCACACTCAGGCGCTGGCCCACCATGCGCTGGCGGAAGGCGAGGTTCTTGGCGGCAGCCAAATCGCGTAGGACAGCGTTGCGCTGCTTACGTACCGGAAGCGGAACGGCGTCGGCGAGTTCCGCGGCGGGCGTGCCCGGACGCTCAGAGTAAGTGAACACATGCAGGTAGGTGTAGGGCATGCGTTCAATAAACGCGCGGGTCTCTTCAAACTCGGTGTCGGTTTCGCCAGGGAAGCCTACCATCACGTCGGCGCCGAAGGCGGCATCGGGAAGCAACTGGTGGGCCATGCGCATGCGCTGCTCGTAGTGGCGGATGCGGTAGCGGCGCTTCATGCGCTTGAGGACGGGATCAGAACCGGATTGCAGCGGCGCGTGCCAGTGGCGGGCAATGCGGGTTGAGGATGCCATCAGCGCCAGAAGCTCATCGGAGTAATCCATGGGTTCGACGGAACTCAGGCGCAGGCGCTGAATGGGTGTGTCGTCCAGCAGGATGCGCACCAGTTGGTGCAGTCGCAGGCGCATGCCGTTGTCGCGTCCCCAACGGCCGAGGTTGATGCCGCTGAGCACCACTTCACGGTACCGGGAGGCCAGTCCGCGCACCTGCGCCACCACGTCGGCCAGCGGGGCGCTGCGGCTTCTGCCACGCACGAAGGGGATGATGCAGAAACTACAGCGATTGTTGCAGCCGTCCTGGATCTTCAGGTTGGGGCGGGTGCGGTCTCCAGCCGCGTCTTCCACGGGGGCGGAAAGGAACTCGTTCTGGGCGAAGATATCGCCCACATGGATGTTGCCATGGAAGGGGGTGGAGGCGGCAGCGTCGGCGAGGATGTCGGGGATTTGGGTTTTGTGGGAATTGCCCACCACCCAGGCGACGCCGGGCAGCTTGGCGATGGCATCCGGATCGCGCTGGGCGTAGCAGCCGGTTACTAGAATGCGGGATGCGGCGTTCTCGCGATGCACGCGACGGGCAGTTTTCCGCACATCGTCATCGGCTGTGGCGGTGACGGTGCAGGTGTTCAGCACCACCAGGTCAGCCTGCTGCCGGGACTCGGCTGGCTGTAGGCCGCGCAAGGACAGCAGAGCTTCCAGGGCCGCTCCATCGGCCTGCGTTGCGCGACAACCAAAATTCTGGACGAAGAAGGACTTCACGCTACTTCCCAGTATACGGGGTGAGGCTGGATGGGCCGCCCCCGGGAGCTTGGAACGCTGGGGGGACTGGTTGAAACCCGACGGGTGATTGCGTGGTTCTCTCCCAACCTGCCGTATGCTGGTTGCCAGAGAGGCAAGCGATGTCTGGGTGGCGGCAACTACATCCAAGCAGGCGGGAGTGGCTGGGAGGCGGCGCCGGGGCGTTGTCGCTGGCCGGTGTTTCGTGCGCGCGGATGAAGGCGGGACAGACGGCGTCCGTGGCCCCATTGCCGTTGAGTGCGGCGGCCAAAACTGGCGTCGCAAGGGCCTTCCGTGCGGCGCTGGGCAAGCGGCGGGGCG
>JALOKO010000518.1 GCA_025456495.1 Bryobacterales bacterium
TGCTGGCGCTCTTCCACGCGCGCGACGCAGCCAGCGGGAAGGTGGCGGCCATCGGGAAGGTGAACCCCCGTCCGGCTGGCCCTGGCAATGCGCTGATCCAATTCGCCAAGAAGCGGATCGCCCGCGCGCTGGGATGGTTTGTCCGCGACCAGGTGGAGTTCAACGACGCCACCGTGCGTGCGCTCACAGAAACCCTGGAAGCCTTCAACGCGATGAACCGGTCACTGGTGGCCGCCGGGAGCCGCATCCAGGCCCTGGAACAGGCTGACCCTCTGCTGCACGTGCGTCCGGAACTGCGCCAGGCCACCGACGCGCTTAGCGCTCAAACCCGGGCGGTGGCAAATGCCCTTGGCGCGGCGACGGAGGACTTTCGCCAGCGCAGCCATGCCCTGGAACGCCAGTTGCGCGCGCTGGACGACAGGGCGGACGCCATCGATGCGGCGCAGCAGAACCATCAGGAAGGTCTGGCTGCGCTTAGGCAGACCGTGGGCGCGATCCGGGAAGAAGCCGAACAGCACGCCCGGCGTCAACAGCGTGAAGAGATTCGCCTGTTGAAGACGCTGGCCGACGTGCAGAACGCCTTTATGCAACGCTTGGCGCTGGCGGAAACGGAACTGCGCACCAGTTTCGAGCAGCGCTCTCTGGACGATTCCCAGCGGGCCTTGCAGGCTGCGCGCGAAGAATTCGCCAACGGCTTGGGCCGACTGGAAAGCCTGGTCCACGAGGAGATCCGCTTGCTGCGGCAACGGGTGGCCGCAATTCTGGCGCGCGAGGATCGGCCTTCCTTGCAGGCGAGTGCGGGTTTGCCCGGGAGTGCGGGTTTGCCTGGGAGTACGGGTTTGCAGGCGGACACCCCATTGGCCCAGGCCTCCCCCGACCCTGTGTTGGAAGCGGCCGCTGCCATCAGCGCTCCCCAGGGATACTTCGATTCCATCCGCTTTTCTGAGCGCTTTCGGGGCAGTGAGCAGGAGGTGCTGGACAAGTTACGGGTACACGTTCCCCGCTTCCTGCATCAGGGTCCGGTGCTGGACCTGGGCTGCGGCAGAGGAGAGTTCGTTTCGTTACTGCGCGAGGCTGGCGTGGAGGCCACCGGCGTTGAGTCAAATCCGGAACTGGTTCGATACATGACCCAACGAAATCTACCAGCCGAGCAAGCGGACCTGTTCACCTACCTGGACGGACAGGCCCCCGGGTCAATTGGCGGCGTCTTCTGCGCGCATGTCATTGAGCATATGCCCCCCGATGCCCTTGCCCGGCTGGCGGGCGCGGCATTTCGCGTGCTGCGTCCGGGCGGCGTCCTGTTGCTGGAAACGCCCAACCCGGCCTGCCTTGCCATTTTCGCTACCTATTTTTACCTGGACCCCACGCACGTCCGCCCGGTGCCCGCCGAGTTCGTTTCGTATTTGCTGCAAGAGACGGGTTTTCAACAGGTTGAGGTGAGCGGTCTGCACCCGGCCCAGGAAGACTTCGCGGGCCTGAAACCCCTACCGGATGCATTCCGTCAACAGTTTTTTGGGGACCTGGACTATGCAGTTTTCGCCCGCAAACCCTAACCGGTTCCGGGCTTCCCTCGAAATCTATTGATATCATTGAAAATTGGGCTCTTTTCTCATGCGTTGTTTCATTGTCTGCCTCCTCACTCTCGCCTTTTCCAGCACGGTCTGGGCGCAAGCTAGTCCACGAACGTCTGGCTTTCACCCGAGTCAAGGCGCGCGATACGTCATCGGTCAGCCATTGTTTGATGCGCAGGCGACTGTGCCCATCAACGTGGACGACAATACGCTGGCGGCCTCGCGATCCATCCTGGGCGCCGCTGGCGGCTTGGCCTACGCTGACGGTAGGCTGTTCATCGCCGAAGGCAATCGCGTGGCGGCTGAGCCTGCCAATCACCGCGTGGGCGTGTACACCTTGTCGAGCTTTCTGCCCGCACCCACCGCCACCTTTCCGCAGGACGACCCACGCCGCTGCCGTGTTTGCGGGGGTGAGCCGGATATCGTGCTGGGCCAGCCGGACTTTGAAACGCGCGATTTCAATCTCACCCAAACCGGCATGCGCCAGCCCACCTATGTCCATTCCGATGGGCAGCGTATCGTGGTTGCCGATACTGAGAACAATCGCGTGCTGATCTGGAATTCCATTCCAACCAGCAACGGCGCTCCGGCTGACCTGGTGCTGGGCCAGGATAGCTTCACCACATCGACGACCGCCCTGGTTCCCACCGCAACCAGCATGCGAGCGCCGCAGGGGGTTTGGATTCAGGGAGGCCGCCTGTTTGTCGCCGATTCGTTGTTCCACCGGGTGCTGATTTGGAATTCCTTCCCCACGGCGAATAACCAGGCGCCCAACCTGGTTCTGGGTCAGCCGGACTTCACCAGTACCCGGCCAGCCAATCTGCTGGATGATGACATCGCCGTTTCGGCCAGCAATCTGCTGAACCCGGTGGGGGTGTCCAGTGACGGTACGCGCCTGTTTGTGTCGGACCTCGGCCACAACCGGGTGCTGATCTGGAACCGTATTCCCACCTCAAACAATCAGCCGGCCGATGTTGTGGTTGGGCAACCTGACCTCACCTCAGTCACCTCGCGGCTTTCGAACAACTCCAGCCGGATGTGTACCTCCGATGGCGTGGACGTAAACAACAATCCCACCTTTCCTGTTCGTTGCGCCGCCACACTCAGCTTGCCCCGCTTCGCCCTCTCAGACGGAGAACGGTTGTTCATTGCGGATTCCGGGAACGATCGGATTCTGATTTTCGACAATATCCCGGTTGAGAATGGTACGCGCGCGGATGTCATCCTGGGCCAACCGGATGAATTCCGCAATATCGTCTCCGACGAGACCCCCATCTTTGGCGAAAACATCAATGAGCAGTTGCGCTCCGCGGTGGATATCACCCGGACGCCCATTGGATTGGCCACGGACGGCTTCAACCTCTTTGTGTCCGACGCCTTCAACCGGCGGGTGCTGGTGTATTCGCCGGGCGACCTGAAGGTCCCGCGGACGGCCATCCGCAACGCCGCCAGCCTGGTGGTGAACGCCATTGGGACCATCGAGTTCACCGGGGCGCTGAA
>JALOKO010000519.1 GCA_025456495.1 Bryobacterales bacterium
GCAAGCCGGTGCTGGGCGGCGCCAACATCGCAGGCGCCCCGGTGACGGAAGAGAACCCCGTGGAAGCGGGATCCCTCTTTGTGGTCTATGCCACCGGCCTTGGCGCCATCACCGGCGAAGACAACGCGCTGTTGAAGACCGGTGAGCGCTATACGGGTTCCGCCGTCCACGAAACCGTAGAGCAGTTGGACTCCCTGGCTGGCGGGCGAACGGCCACGCTGGTGAGTGCAGTCGCCAAGCCGGGCACCTTTGGCCTGTATGAGATCACGCTGGAAGCCAACGCGAGCGTCGGTACTGATGCGCTTTCTCAGCTCACGGTCTTCCAGAGTTGGTACGTCAGCAACATCGCCGCATTGCCCACCAAGGCCTTGCCGGAAGACGACGACGAAGAAGGCGAAGGGAACTAAGGACGGGACGCGGACGGGACGGGACGGGACGGGACGCGGACGGGACGGGCGGCAAGGCGGGTGAGCGGCTCGTCAGCGGCCCATGCCCCTGTTCAGCGCCGACCGGTGAGCCGCGGGGGGCAACGGTGTCGGCATCCTAACCTGGAGCGGGGCCGGTTCACGGTTGTGGCCCGCGCAGTCCGCGGAGCGAGGTTGTCGCGCCGATAGACGCGTGGGGAAGGCTCCAGCCCTAGTGGCGGCTGCGCAGGTCAACGGGCAACACCCGGTATCCCTCCGCCTCCAGCGTGGCTACGGCTGCGTTTTCGTCTCCCACACCCACATAGAAGAAGGCCCCGGTCCGGGTAGTGCGGAAGATCAAGCCGCCCTCGTACTCATCGGTCTCCACGCAATACGCGATCCCCGCGCGCGTAAGCGCCTCTTCCGCACCCACTGCCTCCCGCAACCGCTTTGCGATGTGAACCAGCACCACATCGTCATCCTTGAAGAAATCCGCTTCCTGACGCATCCACCGTACCCTTTTCTTTCCTCCAGTCTAGCGATTTTGTGAGAATTTCCGCCCGCGCTGCCACTTATACACTAGACGGTACTTCATGGCGAATCTCCAACCCAGCCTCCCGACGATTGTCCCAAGACGAGTGAATGACGATCACGAAACAGTGTTGTTCTGGCTGGCGCTCGCGCTGGTGCCGGGACTCGGCCACCGGCGCGGCATCCGCACGGTGAATCAGTTTGGCGATGTGCGCAAGGTCTTTTTGGCATCCCGCGCAGACCTGGAAGCCACAGGACTGAGTGGCGCTGTCGCCCAGTCAATCGCTAGCGCCTGCACGTTTGAAGAAGCGGCCACCCAGCAGCAGCAGGCCCTCTCTATGGGCTGTATGGTGCTTCCCTTCTCGCATCCCTGTTACCCGCATCGCCTTCGTGGCATCACCGATGCCCCGCTCGTGCTGTTTGCCCTTGGAAACACCGACCTTCTGGAAGACGTGAACGTGGCGCTGGTGGGTACCCGCAGACCCACCGCGTACGGCAAGGCGGTGGCCACCAAGTTAGGATCTGAACTGGCCAAGCTGGGCGTGTGTGTGGTCAGCGGCATGGCGAGGGGAATCGACACCCACGCGCACCGCAGTTGCCTGGAAGCCGGGGGGAAGACCGTGGCGGTGTTTGGCTGCGGTCTTGACCATGTCTATCCAGCCGAAAATCGGGACTTGGCGCACAGCATCGCCGAGAAGGGTCTGGTGCTCTCGGAGTTTGCGTTGGGGGCGCCGCCGTACCCACAGAACTTCCCGTTGCGCAACCGCATCGTCAGCGGCATCAGCGACGTGGTGGCGGTGATCGAGGGATCTCAGTACAGTGGCAGCGCGATTACCGCGCGCTATGCGCTGGAGCAGGGACGCGAAGTGATGGCGGTCCCGGGCAACATCACCAGCCAGGCCAGTTGGGGTCCTAACCTGCTCATCCGGCAGGGCGCCACCCTGTTGATGGATGCCTCTGACGTAGTGGAGCGCCTTCCCACTCAGGCGCGCATCCGCTTGTACCGGGCGATGCACGGCGGCTCCGCCACTCCTGAGCCGGTGTCTGCCGACCGGAATGCCGGTCCGCAACTGGACAGCCATCAGGCGAAAGTGCTTTCAACCCTCAAGGTGGACGAGGGCCTGCTGCTGGACGACCTCATGGATCAGCTGCCCTACATGAGTTCCTCCGAGATTATCGCCGCCCTGTTTCAATTGGAAATGGATGGGTTGGTGCGCCAGGACGTAGGCCAGCGCTACCGCAAGATCTGGTAGCCGGACGCCATTCCAGGCCGGGGGTGGGGCGGCCGCGGGACCCTTGGGCGGGCCGCCCCGATGAAGTGGCGAACTTACGGTACGCTGACCGTCGCCCAGGCCTTGCCATCGCCCCAGGCAAAGCTCAAACGACCGGACTTGGCGCTGGTGGTTTCCATGGCGATGGTGAACTGCTCAGTGTGCGGCAGTTCCTGTTCGCCATCGATGGTGACTCGGCCAAGGTCCTGGCCCTGGTCGTACTTGAAGGCGCCCCACTGCTTGGCCACCTTATTGACGATCAATTGCGGCCCGCCGTCTTCGGTCACCAGCATGAACAGGCTGTACTCGCCCGCCGGGATTCGCAATCCGTTGATGGCAATCTCACCGGAAGTGGTAAGCGTGGTGGCCTCGTTGGCGCCGAGGCGCCACACCTTGCCAAAGGGGATCAGGTTCCCCACCACCTGTCTGCCCTTGACGTAGGGGCGCGAGTAGGCGATCTTGACGCTCACCCCGCCAATCGTGGCCTCCACGGTGTCCGCCGGGCTGACGCGCTGCTGTTGCGCCATCGCTGGGGAGACCAGCGTCAAGCTTCCCACGCTGAGCAGAGCCGCGCCGAACCCGGCCAGCAGCATCTTCATTGTTCTTCGTCGATCCATTCCTTCTCCTTCCGTTTCGGCACCTGTCAGCACCCATGTGCTGTTACGTATCCAACAGCCGTTCGGGTTCCGCCAGGATGCAAAGTTGCTGTATTGCACGCCAACCTGAGCGAATCGTGATTGTAGCGCGCTGTACAACCGGCGCGCAGGGATTGTAGCGCGCCAGACAAGCGGCGCGGGTGGCCTGGACAGATACCTCCGGCGCTTTGCGCGGGCTAGGGCATGGGAAGCAACTCGGCCTTGG
>JALOKO010000064.1 GCA_025456495.1 Bryobacterales bacterium
GCGCTTTGTCCCACGTAGGGCAGACCGTTGGGCAGGGGCAGATTCGCCAGTTCGGCAATGAAGCGCGCCACCCCGGTAAGGTTGCGCAGACGCTCAGCGCCCAGCACCTCGAAGCCCATCTTGAGTTCCAGGTTTGCGATCACCGCTCCCAGGTTGGCGTTGCCGCAGCGCTCGCCATAGCCGTTCAGGCATCCCTGGACATGGGTGGCGCCTTCGCGCACGGCGGCCAGGGAATTGGCCACCCCCAAGCCGGAATCGTCGTGGGTATGAATCCCAATCAGCCCGGCAAAACGGCTGCGGACATCGGCAACGATGGCAGCCACTTCGTGGGGCATGGTGCCGCCGTTGGTATCGCAGAGGCACAACACATCGGCGCCTGCTTCGGCGGCGGCATCCAGGGCGCGCAGGGCGAAGTCGCGATTGCCCTTGTAGCCGTCAAAGAAGTGTTCCGCGTCGAAGATCACCTCGCGGCCGTCCCGCTTAAGGACACCCACAGTTTCGCGGATGAGCACCTGATTTTCCGCTTCGCTCACGCCCAGGGCCTTCTGGGTGTGGAGGTCCCAGGTCTTGCCAAAGACGCACACAGCGGGGGTTTGCGCTTCCAGCAGACAGCGCACATTGGGGTCAGTCTCCACTGTGTGCTTGGCGAAGCGGGTGCTGCCAAAGGCGGAGAGCTTAGCGTGCTTCCATTTAAGATGCCGCGCACGTTCAAAGAACTCTTTGTCCTTGGGATTAGAACCCGGCCAGCCGCCCTCAATGTAGTCAACACCGAGTTGGTCCAGCTTCTCCGCGATGGCCAGCTTGTCATCCACGGAAAAGGAGACTGCTTCGCCCTGCGTGCCGTCCCGAAGCGTGGTGTCGAGAACGAAGATGCGTGTCTTGGGGCTGGATGTCATGGAACAATCCCTTGGCGGAAATGCAGCGAGGCGGCCGGGGATGCCGGCCGCCTCGCCACGGGGTTACTGGTTGGCTGGCGTTTCCGCTTCCAGCGGGACGCCTGCTTCCTTGGCGCGCTTCAGGAAGGGCATCATGGCGCGGAGTTCCTTGCCCACCACCTCGATGGGAAGGTTCTTGCCCGCATCACGCATGGCCAGGAACTTGGCGCGTCCGGCGCGGTTTTCGTCCATCCACTCGCGGGCGAACTGGCCGCTTTGGATCTCGGCCAGGATCTTCCGCATTTCGGCGCGCGTCTGGTCGTTCACCACACGCGGACCCCGGCTATAGTCGCCGTACTCGGCGGTATCGGAAACCGAGTAGCGCATGTAGCCCAAACCGCCCTCATAGATGAGATCGACGATCAGCTTCAGTTCGTGGAGACACTCAAAGTAGGCGATCTCCGGGGCATAACCTGCTTCAGTGAGCGTTTCAAAGCCAGCGCGGATGAGTTCGCTGACGCCGCCGCACAACACCACCTGCTCGCCGAAGAGGTCGCTTTCGGTCTCTTCCTTGAAGCTGGTTTCAATCACGCCGGCCTTCAGACAGCCCAGGCCCAGGGCGTAGGCCAACGCGTTCTGCTTGGCGTTGCCTGAGGCATCCTGATGTACGGCCAGCAGGCCGGGGACGCCCACGCCCTCAGTGTACAGCTCGCGCACGCGATGGCCCGGGCTCTTGGGAGCGATCATCGACACGTCGATGAAGTCCGGCGGCACAATCTCCTTGAAGTGAATGGAGAAGCCGTGGGCGAACATTAGCGTGTTGCCGGGCTGGAGGCCGGGGGCGATGTGATCCCGGTAAAGGTCAGACTGCAGATGGTCAGACACCAGCACCATGATGGTGTCGGCCATCTTGGCGGCTTCGGCGACGGTGGCCACCTTCAGGCCCGCGGCTTCCGCTTTGGCCCAGCTCTTTGAGCCCTCATACAGGCCAACCACCACATCCAGGCCCGAATCGCGCAGGTTTAAGGCGTGCGCGTGTCCCTGGCTGCCGTAGCCAATGACGGCGATGGTCTTATCCTTCAGGAAAGACAGATCGCCATCCTTCTCGTAGTATCGGTTAAGCATTTACGACTTCGTCCTTTTCGGTGTAGTTGCCGGCCTCGCCAGCCGCCGTGGGGATGGGGGGCGCCAGCTTCAGCTTCTTGGCTTCCAGAGAGACAGCGGCTACGCCAGACCGAGTGACCTCGATTTCGCCGTAGCCCTGCAACACTGCGATGAACTCTTCCAGCTTCTCGGTGGCGCCGGTGACCTCCAGGACAAAGCCCTCGACGGAGGAATCCACCACGCGGGCGTGGAAGATTTCGGCCTCCTTCAGGATGGCTGTCCGGTTCTCGCGTGGAGCACGCACGCGGATGAGCACCAATTCATGGCAGATGGATGGCGCGTCGGTGAGGTCGCTGGCCTGCAGCACGTTGATGAGGCGGTTCATCTGCTTGATCACCAACTTGCGCAGACTGGGGTCCACGTCCACCACAATGGTCATGCGTGAAAGGACCGGATCCAGGGTACGAGCCACGGTGAGGCTCTCAATGTTGTAGCCGCGCGCGCTCAGGAGTCCGGTGATGCGCATCAGCGCGCCGGGCTTGTTTTCAACGAGCAAGGAAATCACTTGTAGCATGAGGGTTCTCCTGAGCAATTAGGGCACCGGAACGGGATTGGGTTGCGAGAGCACCATTTCGTTGATGGCTCCGCCAGCGGGCACCATGGGGTACACGTTTTCGAAGGGGCTCACCTCAATGTTCAGCAGGTAAGGGCCAGGCTCGGCAACCGCGGCTTCCAACACTCCGCGCAGGTGCTCCGGCTTCTTCACTGTGCGTCCCGGAATGCCGTAGGCGGCGCCGAGATGCTCCACTTCGGGGAACGAAGACATGGTGGACGCGGAGAGGCGGTTGTTGAAGAATAGCTCCTGCCACTGACGCACCATTCCCAGGTATCCGTTGTTCATCACCACGATCTTGATCGGCAGCCGTTCAGCGGCAATCGTGGCCAGTTCGGGCAGGGACATCTGGAAGCCGCCATCGCCCAGAACAGCGAAGACCAGCTTATCGGGGAAGGCCAATTGCGCACCCATCGCGGATGGCAGGCCGAAGCCCATTGAGCCCAATCCGCCGGAGTTGATCCAGAGGCGCGGGGCGTCGTAGCGGATCAGTTGAGCGGCCCACATCTGGTGCTGGCCGACATCGGATGTGACAATCGCCTTACCATCGGAGAGGCGGTTGATTTCCGCCATCAGGTGCTGCGGCTTGATTTCCGTGTCGCTGAAGACGGGCTCCAGCGGATGCTCAGCCTTCCAGTCAGCAATCTGCTGGCGCCAAGCGGAGCGGGCATCGGCGGACTTGGGCGCAAGTTCCGGCTCCAGTTCGCGGAGAGCCTTATTCACCTTCTTCATGACGCGCTTGCAATCCCCCACGATGGGCAGGTCCGCCACACGGTTCTTGCCGATTTCCGCGGGGTCAATGTCCACGTGAATCACGCGGGCATAGGGGGCGAAGTCCTTCAGGCGACCGGTGACACGATCGTCGAAGCGGACACCCAGCGCGATGAGCAGGTCTGTGTTGTACATGCCCATGTTGGCGGCATAACTGCCGTGCATACCGGGCATGCTAATGAAGTTCGGATGTTTGCCAGGAAGAGCGCCCAGGCCCATCAGCGTGTTGACGCAAGGGGCATCCAGGATCTCCACCAGTTCGCGCAATTCCTCATGCGCCCCCGAGTGAATGATGCCGCCGCCGGCATACACCATCGGCCGTTCGGCTTCCCACATCATCTGCGCGGCGCGACGAATCTGGCCAACGTGCCCATCCAGCACCAGCTTGTAGCCAGGCAGATGGATTGCCTTTAGCGGCTGATAATGCGCCTGGCCGAGGAAGATGTCCTTGGGGATGTCCACCAGGACCGGTCCTGGACGGCCACTCGCGGCGATATAAAATGCCTCGTGGACAATCTGCGGCAGATCATTGATGTCCTTCACCAGGTAGTTGTGTTTGGTGCAGGAGCGGGTGATGCCAAAGGTATCAGCCTCCTGGAACGCATCGCTACCAATCAGCTTGTTGGGCACCTGGCCAGTGATGGCAACGATGGGGATAGAGTCCAGCAGTGCATCCACCAGACCGGTCACCAGATTGGTGGCGCCGGGGCCTGAGGTGGCGCAGCAGACACCCACCTTACCGGTGGCGCGGGCGTAGCCTTGAGCGGCAAACGCGGCGTTCTGTTCGTGCCGTACCAGGATGTGCCGGACCTCATGTTCGTAGAGGGCGTCATACAAGGGCAGCGTGACGCCGCCCGGATACCCAAAAATTGCTTCCACGCCTTCATGCACAAGGCAATCCAGCAAAATGCGGGCGCCATTCATCAACGTAGCCATAAGCGCGTATCCATCTCCCAGCAAACAAATATTGAACGCAAGAACCCGAACTCGATCCGACAGGCAGCGCAGCAACAGTGGCTACGCCATCTCATCCAAGCGCGCGAAACCCACAACAAGGCGGCGCGCCGGGCCAACAAAAAAGGCCGTCGGCTGGGTGGTTACCCGCCGACGGCCCTGAAGTAAAACTCGTGGTCCGTTCAGGCAGGCGGCAGAAGGCCTACTACTACGTAGCGGCCTACTACGACGCGAATCGATACCAGTGAACGGGTGATGACCATACAAACCAACAAAGAAACCTGCGTGCCGGTTACGGATCACGCCAAACGGCGCTCCAAGGAACCAACAAGTTCTACGGTAGCCCAAAAGCGCAGTAAATGCAAGAAGGGAGCGGGATTAAATGTTCTTATGGCGGTATTACCAATCGGCGGTCGCCCAGCCCGCCAGCACCAAGCGCCAAGCCACGGTGAAGCACTTCGTGCGCGAGGGCAGGATGCGAAGGCCCCGTGGCGGAAGCTACAATGCAAGCGCGGATGCAGAAAATCGGGCGGTACGAAATTGAGCGCGAGTTGGGTCGCGGCGCGATGGGCATAGTCTATCTGGCGCGCGATACCCGACTAGGCCGCGCCGTCGCGCTGAAGACCATCCGCCTGGGCGACTTCGCCGACGCCGAGAAGTTGCAACGCCTTCGCGAGAGGCTGATTCGCGAGGCGCAGTCCGCGGGCAGCCTGTCGCACGAGAATATCGTCACCATTTACGACGTGGACGAGTTGGACGAAATCTCGTATATCTCCATGGAATACGTCGAGGGCGATAGCCTGGAGCGGATGATGGAGCGGCGGCGGGAGTTGTCGCGCGAGGCGCTGCTTTCGTTGCTGCGCCAGATTGCCAGCGGGTTGGACTTCGCGCACAGCCGGGGAATCGTACATCGCGATGTGAAGCCGCCGAACGTCATGGTGACGCCGCTGGGGCGGGTGAAGCTAACCGACTTTGGCGTCGCAAAGATCACCTACGCCAGCAGCATGACCCAGGGCGGAGCGATGTTGGGAACGCCTGACTACATGTCTCCGGAGCAGATCGACGGGCGGAATGTGAGTGGCCGGACAGACCAGTTTTCGCTGGGAGTGATCGCGTTTGAGATGCTCACCGGCGAGAAACCGTTTGTCGCGGATTCGCTGGCGTCATTGATCTATCGGATCGCTCACGAAAAGCTGCCGGAGGCAACGCTGCTGAATCCGTCGCTCAGCGAAGAGGTTTCGGAAGTGCTGCAGCGCAGCATGGCCAAGCGGCCAGAGGACCGCTACCCGAGTTGTATTGCTTTCCTGGATGCACTGACGGAGGCATGCCAGAGGGCAGTTGGCTGGCATGCCCTGCCCCGGGGCATGAGCCAGACGCTGCCGACGGCGCATGAAGCAGCGGGGTTGACGCCACCATCTCCAGCGGTAACGAGGGCGGGTCTCGAGCCGCCGCCTCCGGCGCGTTCAATCGGGCCGCCAACGCCCGTGGCTGGGCCGCCAGCACCAGTGCCTGGGTCGCCAGCACCAGTGCCTGGGCCGCCAGTTCCGGTAGCCCGGCCAATGCCTGCCTTGGGTGGACCGGCGCCCGTCGCGGAGGCCGGATTCATCACCGCCCCGCCAGTGGACTTGGCGGCCACTGTGGAGGGCGTGCCCACGCAGACTCGCGAATGGTTGCGCACCGTGGAGCAGGAGACTGCGTCGCAACAGTCCCGGCGCCGACGCACAGGACTGCTGGCGCTTGTTGGCACCGTATGTCTTGCCGTTGGGCTAGGGGCAGCCTATGTCTGGTTGGGCGGAGCGCTGCCTTGGGCGCCGGCCACTGTCGCGCCCCCTGGACAGAACGCGACGGCAAGCAACCCGGAGACCGGCAGTGTAGAAGCGCCCTTCACGGCGAATACGGCAAGTGAGGGCGGGCAGATCCGGGCAAGCGCGCCCGACGCAATGGACGCAGCCGACGCACCAGTCTCTGATGGGGGGCAGGATGCGCCACAGGCAATCACTGCGCCCACGCCGACACCGGCCACCCCAGTGCCCGCTGCCCCCAAGGAATCCAGTCGGCCTTTGTCAACGAAGGAACCGGTCAAGACGGCCCGCTTCATCACCGAACCCCCCGGGGCACGCGTGACCGTGGACGCCACGCCCGGGCTAAGCTGCGAAACCCCGTGTACTTTGGAGCTGCCCGTAGGCAGGCATACGGTTTCCGCGCGGATGCCCGGGTATCGCAATGAGATTCGCGCCATGGAAGTGACCAACTACGGTGGACTCGTGAACATGAAACTGGAACGCGCGGTGGGCATGGTGCGCGTGATCAGCAACCCGGCCGGGGCCAGCGTGCTGGTGAACGGCGAACGACAGAACGGCATCACTCCGCTGAACCTGCGGCTCCTGCCAGGAGGCTACTCCATTGTGATTGAGCGGGAGGGCCGCCGAGTAGAACGGCGGATCCAGGTACGTGAGGACGCCGTGGTGCAGTTGTCCGCGGAGCTTGCGCCGTAGCCTATGCGCCCGCGCTGCTACGCAATGAGATGCCGGCCTTTTTCAACACTGCGTGCGTCCCGTAGGGTGCGCGCTGGGGACGGGCCAGCATGCGGTTTGCCTCATCGCTGTTCGTGAAGCGTTCGGCGGTGGCATCCCACTTCAGCTGGCCCTTCACGCGCATCGCAATGTGTCCCAGCAGGCAGGCCGTGCAGGAACGGTGGCCCACCTCGGCGTTGGTGACGGGCTGCTTGCGGCTGCGGATGGCCTCCAGCCAATCCCGATGATGATCGTTGCGCGGGCTTGCATGCAGTCTCGTCTCGTGCGCCTTCAGCCCGTCACGCAGCATACGCGGATCATGCGCATCCAGCACCTTGCTCCGGGCGCCAACAGCGGGTTCGCCTTGCGAATACTTGCCGCGCGTTACCCAGATCCATCCGTCTTCGCCAACGAAACGGACGCCGTTGGGATAGTAGTCACTGATGTACATGGCTGCGCCGTTGGGGTACAGCATACGCACATGATAGTTGCCGTGAACATCCCACAAGCCGGAACCGGCCGCGGGGAACTCCGCGTGGGCGGTAATTTCGGACGGACCGGCAAGCTCCAAATCCATTGCCCAGTGGGCGATGTCCACATGATGCGTGCCCCAACCGGTGATCATGCCGGCGCCGAATTGCTCACAGCGCAGCCAGCCAGGACGGTCGTAGCGGGCGGACAGGTCACCCTTCTGAGGATGAACCCGGTCTTCGGTGTAGTGGACCTGGGGCGTGGAGCCAAGCCAAAAATCGTAGTCCAGCACGGAGGGAACCGTCTGTTGCGCCACGCTGCCGCCCGCGGGATCGTACGGTAGTCCGATGAGGATCTCTTTCACCGTGCCGATGCGGCCGTTGCGCACCAGTTCGCAGGCCAGCCGCCATTGCAGGTCGCTGCGCTGCTGGCTGCCCAGTTGCAGAATCCGGCCGGTGCGCTTGACGATGTCGGCCATGTGCCTGCCTTCCTCCACCGTCAGGGAGGTTGGCTTCTGCAGGTAGATGTCCTTGCCGGCGAGGGCGGCCTCCATGGCGGGCTGCGCGTGCCAGTGGTCAGGGGTAGAAATGCAAACAGCATCAATGGATGGGTCAGCCAGCATTTCGCGATAGTCACTAAAGGTGCGGATGCCGGCGTTGTTGGCGCTGCCGAAGCGCTTGGCGTACTCGGCCTCAATCGCGGTCTTTGCGTCTGCCAGGCGGGTGCGGTCCACATCGGCTACCGCCACGAAGCGGGCAAGATCGTGATTGCGGAAGACGCCGGGGAACTCAGAATAGCGGGCGATGCGACCGCAGCCAATTTGAGCCACCTGGATGCGGTTACTGGGTGCGGATTGCCCTAGAACCGTAGCGGGCACAATGGCGGGAAACGCCGTAGCCGCCGCAACAAAGGCGCGTCGAGAGGGCGCCGACGGGGAGGGGGTTTGCGCGCTCATTGAGAGGCCTCCTGGGTAAGGTTGCCAATGGCCCATTGAATGCCGCCCAGCATCACCTGCAGCACGCGAGGGTCACGGTAGTGATCCTTCTTGTGGCCAAGCCCGGTGTAAAACACGTGAGCGCCTTCGAAGTGGTGATACCACGCGACAGGGAGAGCCGTGCCAAAGGAGTTGGAACGACGTTCAGCGCGCTTGTCGTCGCGAAGGCGGGTTTGGTCTACCACCAACAGCGGGATGATGGCGGGGTTCATCTCCTTGTGGAAGTAGCACTCGTCTTCCATCACGAATTGGGCGGGCAATGCGGCGGTGGCCGGGTGGTGGTTGCTTGCCACGCGTATGGTGTAGGCCTGCATGGGCGGGTGGTAGTCGAAGCTGCCCCCAATCATCGCCCAATACCAGGGCCACCGCCGCTCTGAGCCAGTGGCGGAGTGGATGCCCACGAAGCCCTTTCCACTGCGCAGGAACTGCTGGAAAGCCTCCCGCTGCTGGTCAGTGGCAAAGGCCTCGTTGTTGGAATTGGAAAAGACAATCGCCGCGTAGCGGCCAAGACCCTCGGCGGTGAAGACAGCGGGATCATCGCTATGGTCCACCGTGAAGCCATTCTCTTCCCCCAGCTTGCGGATGGCGGCGACGCTGTCGGCGATGTTGTCGTGGACGTAGCCCTTGCCATCGGGGGTGAAGTTGCGGGTGTACACCAGGATGGCGGGGTCAGCCGCCAGCAAAGGAACGGAGATCGCCGCGAAAAAAACAAGCGTGATGAAGCGAACAAAAGCCATCGCGATGCACCTCAACTGGCCCTATCGTATCGCGAATGGCTTGGGCAGGAACAAGCCGCATTCGGCTGTGCCGGACGCGGCGCGTCAGCTAGCCCTTGCTGGAATCGGCGGATCGTCCGCGACCCGCTTCGCCCGGCTGAGCGCGTAAGGGCGCGGAAGCGACGAAACCGTCGAGGATGGAGCGTGCATCGCGATGGCGGCGGATCATCCACTGTTCCTCCAACAAAGAGACCCAGCGCCGCACGAGACGCATGAGGTGGGCAGGAAGACGATGGAGCGGATAGGCGGGTGACGACTCAAAGCGAGTAATCTCATCGGCGGCATCCACCAACGATGGGGACTGCGGGACTGCAGCGTCCCCATCCGGGCGATCTCCGGAGACGGGCCGCTGCGCAAGCAGCACCACGTTGCCGCCATCCGCGGAGGCGTTGGCCCACACGACATGGAACCCCGCCCTGCGCACCGTCCCGGTGAGGGAGAGTGGGGTGAAGTGTACGAGATGCGCACGATGGAAGCGTCGGGAGCGCGTCGACAGCGGGCCGATCAGGTTGGGCACCTCCAACAACAGCCATCCGCCGGGGGCAAGCCACGCGAGCACTGCGCGCAGACATGTAACGGGGTTCGGCAAATGCTCCAGGACATGAAACATGGTGAGCGCCTGCAGGCTGCCCGGGGCAATGTCCGCCGATTGCCAAATGCCCTGTCGCACCGGAAGCCCCAGCACCTGCGCGGCGTGATTGGCATAGCCCGCATGGGGCTCAAGACCTTCGGCGTCCAGGCCCGCCGCGCGGGCCACGGCAACGAATTCACCGCCGCCAGCGCCGAGATCTAACAGGCGACTTCCCGCGGGCAGATGGGGCAGCAAATGCCACAGCCGCTGCCGGGCCAGACGCGCCGCGCGCAGCACATGCTTTCCGCGCGGGGTAATGACTCCCTTGTATTCCTGCCGGTATTCCTCCTGATAGAAGTGAGTCAGCTCTTCCTCGCTGGGAAGCGGGTGAGTTCTCGCTACGCCGCAATGCAGACACAGCAGCGTCTGCATGGGTGCGCCGTCACGGTCTTTACCAGCCAGCAGACGGTAACTGAAGCTCCCGCAAACGGGGCAGGAACTGTCGGCTCCGGAAGGCGCAATGGTCTTAGCCGGCTCTGGGGTCTCAGCCAGCTCTGGGGTCTCAGCCAGCTCTGGGGTCTCAGCCAGCTCGGGGGTCTCAGCCAGCTCGGGGGTCTTAGCCAGTTCGGGGTTGGGAGGTAGGCCTTGAGAGTCCATCGTGCCAGGAATGCTCCCCAGGATCGCGCATTTCGGCAAAAAATGCAGCAGGGTCGCCTTGCAAGCGCGAACGATCAGCTCGCCGAACGGGTCTTCGCGCCAGGAAGGCAGAAGGCGGCCAGCACCTGCTGCACCTCATCCACCAGTTCATGGGGCAGGGTGCGATTGCGGCGCGCCGCCAGTGCGCTGGCAATCCCAAGGCGATGGGCCATCGGATAAATGAGCTTCCGGGAGAGCAGGCGCAATTCCACCGCAAGGCGCAGCGAGGGGCTGCTGACGCCGCGAAAGTAGTCGCGAATCACCTGCTGATGATCGCGGATAGTGCGCAGGTACTTGGCGCAATCAAACTGCGGATCCTCGCGAATCACGTGCAGCGCCTCGGGGAGATAGCGGATGTTGCTGTGCTCCACGGTGCGGATCCATAGGTCGAAATCTTCGCCGCGCCGCCAATGGCAGCGATACGAGTTGCGGCGCGCCCATGAGGTGGTGGACATCACGGTGGGATGGGATGGCCCATTGCGCAACATCACTTCGGCGGCAGTGCGGGCAAGGTTCGGAATGACGCGCATTCCGCGAAGATGGTTGTGATCGTCCACCACATAGCAACCGCTGCTAACGACGTCCAGGGACGGGTCCTGCGTAAAGGCGTCCACCTGACGCTGAAGGCGCGTGGGCATCATCAGGTCGTCGGCGTCCGTCCGGGCGAGCAGTGTGCCGTTGGCGAGGTGGGCAATCTGATTCAGTCGATGACTCAGCCCGCGATTGGTATCGTCCAAAACGACGCGAATGCGCGGGGACTCCCACTGCCGCAGGAGATCCCGCGTGCCATCCGTGCTGCCGTCATCCACGGCCACCACTTCCCAATGGGGGTACGTCTGGGCATGGATGGATCGCAGCAGCGCTGGCAAATGCGCGGCGCATTGATAGCACGGGATGCCGATGGTCACCAAGGGTGTAGATGGAGGGGACTGCAGCACGACGGATGCCTCCTGGGGGGCGCGCTTATTGGCTCCACACCGCGTCGGGGTGGGAGACTGCGGATGTTGGGGTGAAGTTGTCATGAACTCC
>JALOKO010000520.1 GCA_025456495.1 Bryobacterales bacterium
CACCACGTCGGGCCAGACAGCGGCCATCAGTTGCTCTTTGGAAACCACCTCACCAGCGCGCTGCAGCAGCACCAGCAAGGTATCCGCCACCTTGGGAGTCACCCGCACCAGTTCCCCGTCGCGTTCCAGAATCCGGCCGTCCAGCCGGAATCGAAAAGGTCCAAATCGGTATGCCACCAATGGCGATGGCTGGGCAACAGCGTTCGGCACGCGAAACGGGCTTGGCTCCATGGAGATGGACATAACCTAAAGGGCGCAGGCGACGTGCCATTCAGCTCAAAGTGCGGAAAGTCCTCCTTCCCCGGCTATTGGATCTTGCACACAAGCAGGTACTTCAATTGGTGGCCGCCGGACGCCTTCGGTCTCGCAAACTGGAGCCGAACCCCCTTGCTCCGCCCACTCACCCCCGTTGGCCCCTTGTCCACCTTCCCCGTGAAGTGGTACCAGCGCGTGTCGAGCCCGCCCAGGCTGGAGGCGCTCTCAGTCACAAGCAACGCATCGCCGGGATGACACACCGAATGCACGATGGCGATGTGGCGCGGGCTGTCCCAAATCAGCACGTCGCGCGCCTGCACCTGGTCCTGAGACTCCCGCATCAGCCCGTCCGCGGCATATTTGGATGAGGGAGTGTTCGGGCCGTAATGGCCGTCGGCCTTCATCATTCCCAGGCGCTTGGTGTAGTTGCCTACAAAGCCATTGCAGTCCAGACCCATGCAGCGGTCCGCCATCTTCTGTAGCGCCTCATAGTGGGGCTCCACCTGCTTCGTGGCGATCGCGGCGGCCAGTGCAAGCTCAATGTCTTCGGGCGAGCTTTTGCCGTTGAAGGCGCGGACAATACCCGTGCGGTCCATTACCAGCGGCAGGTTCGGGTACCAGTCTCCCTGCAGGTGATTGGGGATGACGATGATTTCGCCGATTTGGTCCTTACCCGTGATTTTCTTGTAGCGACTACGCAGCCGGTTGATGATGTCAGTCTTCATCGGGCTTGCATGAGACGCCGTGTTCTTGCCATACATGCGGTATTTGTTCACCGTGATGGGACCGATGCGCGCACCGGTCTCAGTCACCGCGTAACAATTGCCCCAGTATTCCTGCACCAGTTCGTGAGGGGAGATCATTCGTTTGTTCCTCCATGCGGGTGATTTCAGGAGGAGAGGCGGCCGGCGGATTCGGATGGATGGCTTGATTGCTTTGCCCACCGCACTTCCACTCCTGGCCAGCAATGCGCAACAGGCCAACCGGTGTGCTCACAGGTGGGCCTTCCAGATTCGTTCCAGTGACGGGAGGAAATCTGTAAAGCGCCCACCCATCCGTCCAACAGATGCAAAAGGCAGGAGTTAGTACGAAGGCCTAAACCCGGGGCCCGCCTGGGTCCAGGGCAGGTTCAACCCGACTTTCGCAGTTCCGGGCATCAAAGCCCGATACATATCGCAGAGTCACTTGGGGCTGGGCATAGGTCTTCACCACGGCCACGCCATCGTGCCAGACCATCTCTTCGTAAGCCAGGTTCCCCCCCGGCTCTGCGGTAACGTCAAACCAGAACTTCGCCGCAATCCAGAAGACCAACGCGATCGTCCATGCCTCCAGATCATCAGCATGCGCAGGTACAGGCAAGAATGGGGTTGCCCAAACGCGTACGGCCGACCAAGAGGCTACGGCAACCCCGGCAGGCGATTCTCAACAACCCCGCCAACCGATTCAGGGATCCACGTGATCTCCATTCCGGGATCGCAGAACAACCGATCGGCATAAACCCGGAATCCGCCATCACCATCATCCCGGAATCGTGATCGGTACGCTCCAGAATCCGCAACGAATACGCCGGGTCAGGGAAGGAGTTTAGATAGGGAGGCTGTCAAGGAAATCGCGCGGCGGAAAGTTCGCGTTTGACGGAATGGCTCCCCGAACTACTACGCCGCTGGTCGGCTTGGCGAGATCGTTTCCAGGAGTTTCCCGTCAGGTGGTTGGTAAAGCAAGATCGGTCCGCGCTTGGTGCGGCGCTGAAGTCATCCTCTGCCGAGATCGCCGCGGCCGGCAGGTATGCCACTGATCGTGGACGACAGCCTAGAATTTGCCTCGGGCTCTTTGCGGCCGCCGATGCGCTAGGATGCGGCTTCGTACATGGTGTGCCGTCGCATATTTATTTGGAGAGGTTCGATTTGGGGGTACTGCAAAGATTCGGGCTTTCCGTTGAGGGAGCAGCCCACAACCCGGACGCGATTATCCGCACCCCTGCGAATCCCCAGTCAGTGTTCCGCGCCTCCGTTGTGAAGGACGGGGTGCCTTGCGCCGATACTCTTCAGATTTGGCTCGATGTTTCTGATCGCCCCTCCCGCGGTAGGATCCAAGCACATGAAATCGCGCGGCGCTCTCTCGGTCAGCTCCTGAGGAAGAAGTGATGCAACCTGCACCCGATATCACCGGCTTCTCTCGACTGGTTACCGCACTCGACCCGTGGCTGGATCAGGTGATGAGCCTGATCCTGACTTATGAAGATTTCGGTTGACCAGAGACAGCCGATCCATGGAAGGCTCTGGGACTGGCGCCATTTGTCAGCATCATTTGCCCGAGAGTCAGATTCATCGCATTGCCGTGATTGCTTTGGCTGCGGCCTCGGACACGGTTTCCTGACTTCCAAAGCTGCTACGGCGGTTGTCCTCGCGCAGGGGCAGGATGTAGGGGAGCGTTCGTCTCACCTGGAGTTTGCCCAGCGAGTACATCGCAATCATGCGAATGTTGGTGTCTTCCTCCTGTAGCAGTGGAAGTAGCATATCCACAACCTGCTCGCCGCCGATCTCTCCCAGCGACCACGCGATTTCGTACTTCACCTTGGGGTCCTTCAGAAAAGGCGCGAGGATGGGCAGGGCTCGCGGATTCTTGCGAGCCCCAAGGGGATGGACTGCGTAATCCCGATCTGCTTCAATCTGCCTGGAACTGGGAGAGGTGAAATTGCCAGCCGCGATGCCTTGCCGCGGGACACGGACGGATTGGTCATGCAGAATCTCACTGAGTTTCTCCCAGCCGCGACGATCCCCGAAGCCAGCCAGCACGAGCGCG
>JALOKO010000521.1 GCA_025456495.1 Bryobacterales bacterium
CCCGTTCGCACGCATGATCATGTTGCAACGCTTGCCGGCTGAACTAGGTTTCGAACCGATGGCTTCGATTGTTCGATTCGTGCAACAGTTGGCAGGACCGGTCGCGTACTACGACATGACTGGCAATGTAAATGGGTTGGGGTTCACGGTGTTTGATGGGCAACAACATTTCCAAGGTCTAGGAGTGGTACCGGTGCGGGCTGCAGCTAACACCAGTACGTCGGTGCTCATTTTGCCATCGCGCAAAGGACCCGCGGAGCCGCCGTGATGTGCGAACTTGAGCCATGGTCCATTGTCGGTGGTGAAGATGACATAGGTATTATCTGCAAGTTCCAACTCGCGGAGTGTATCGAAGATGCGGCCCATCTCCTTGTCGAGGTGCTCGATGGTATTGATATAAGCGCGTTTGGGATCGGGATCGCGCATATCATCGGGGACATACAGCGGAATGTGCGGCATCGAGTAAGGAAGATAGAGAAAGAAGGGTCGCTTCCGGTTCTCCTTGATGAAAGCGATACCGCGGTCGGTGCAGCGGCGGGTGATGGTGCGTTGATCGACGGGAAGTTCGACGATGCTCTCGTTTTCCATCAGCGGGGTTTTCCATTTCGTGAGCGTGGATGCGGGGTTATTCCAAAGGAGGTCCATCACTTCGGGAGTGCTTTGGGGCCTGCCCTCGTTGTCCGGATGGTTCATGTCGTTGGAATAGGGGATGCCGAAGTAGACGTCGAAGCCGTGGGCACGCGGCAGGGTTTCCGGATGGTGGCCGAGGTGCCACTTGCCGAAACAGGCAGTGGCATAGCCTTGCTGCTTCAAATGATCGGCGATGGTGTGTTCAGCCGGGTTGAGGCCGGTGGTCGAGGTCGGGAAGAGCACTCCTTTGGCCATGCTGAGGCGCTTGGGATAGCAACCGGTGAGCAGCGCCGCGCGGGACGGTGTGCAGACGGAAGAAGCGGATACGAAGCTGGTGAATTTGCATCCCTCTGCGGCGAGGCGGTCAAGATGAGGTGTGCGGACCGTTTTCGAGCCGAAGCAACCAAGGTCACCGTAGCCTTGGTCATCCGTGAAGATGATGACAAAATTGGGCTTGTTTTTGGTATCCTTTGTCCCTTGGGAATCTGGTTGGGCCTGCGACGGCAAGCAAATATACAAGATGGCTGTTAGAGCGGTGAGGAAAGTTTTCATGGCGCTGATTTATGAATCGTTCTCCTTGCTGGCTTTCTTCTGCCCGCCCTTTTGCTTCGATGCGTTTCCGCCGTTTGCCTTCTTCGGCATCCGCTCGAAGGCTTTCATTTCGGTGGTCTGGCCTTCATCGCCCTGTTGTTTCATCCATGTCTCAAGCTTGATGCGCAACGCCGCAAGTTGCGGAGCATACTTCGTGTCGCCCGCGAGATTGTTGCGGTTCCATGGGTCGGTTTCGCAATCGAACAGTTCCTCGGCGGGACGATGTTGGTAGTCATGGACAATCCGCTGCGCGTGGGCATCACCGCTTGCAGCGATCTTTCTCCATGACTTGAAAAGGTAACCACTCGTCACGCCGTTGTTGAATGTCGCCTCGGGTGTGAGATTCCGAATGTAGCGGTAGCGGGCATCGCGAACGGAGCGAATGCCATAGTATTCGGAACCTCCGTTGACACCGCGTGTGGTTTGCAATCCGAAGACGTGTGTCTTGTGTGTGGTCGCCTCGCCGGTGAGCAGCGGGACGAAGCTGCGTCCGTCCAGGATGTCCGGACGATCCAGACCCGCTGCTTCGAGGAAAGTTGGCACCACGTCCACATACTCGACGAGGGCATCGCTGACTGTGCCCGGCTTTGCTTTGCCGGGCCACCGGACGATGCATGCGCTGGCGAGGCCAACGTCATAGCAGGTCCACTTGGCGAAGGGGAAACCATTGCCTTGTTCGCTCAATACGATGACGAGCGTGTTGTCGCGCTGTGGCGATTGATCGAGAAGCCCGACGAGTTCACCAACCTGTGAATCAAAATAGGTGATTTCCGCGAGGTAACTTGAGAAACCTTTGCGAGTGTCTGGGGTATCCACCAGCACGGGCGGCAGCTTCAGCGAAGCGGGTGGATACTGTGAGGGGTCGCCTTTGTCCCAAGGGCCATGCGGCTCGTGGGAGGCGGCGATGAAGAGGAAGGGCTGCTTCGTTTCTGTGCTGCGCTGGAGCACGCTGGCAAACGCAGCGGGGTCGGGATTGCCGTCGCTGGCTCGGGCAGAATAATTGAAGGGGAAGACGGACTTCGGATGGATGTGTGTTTTGCCGGAAAGATGTGTGGTGTAGCCTGTGGACTGCAGGTAATGGGCGATGCTTTTCACCCAATCGTAAGCCATCGTGTGGTTCGGATAGGCTCCGGACTTCACCGGATAGAGACCAGTGTAAAGCGCATGCCGTGTGGGCGAGCACATGGGCGCGGCCTGGAAACAACGGTTGAACTTCATGCCTTGGCTCGCGAGCTTTTCGAGATGAGGTGTTTTCGCCTGCCCTCCATAGACGCCGAGGTCGCGGTAGGTGCAGTCGTCGGCGATGATGAGCAGGAAATTCGGCGCTCCTGCATGGGAAAGGACACAAAGCAACAGGCTGGCTGCCAGTGAGGTGAGGAGTGATTTCATAGACTGGGTGGAACGCGCTTCCAGAATGATCCTGCTCACTTACCGATCCGTAAGGCCTCTTCCTGTCGTCTTTTCAACAATTCAGATAACATTTCCACCGTTTCGGCATATTCCGGCTGATCCACCACGTTGATGTTCTCATCAGGATCCTTTTCGAGATCGTAGAGCATCCGGGATCTGCCGCCGTGGTAGATGGTGAAGTTGAAGAGGGGCGTGATGATCGCGTCGCCATTGATGTAGCGGCTGTAGGCTGCTTCGCGGAAGGGTTTCTTGGGATCTTCGAAAAGTGCGGAAAAATCGCGTCCCTGGACGGTCGCCGGCGTGGCTACGTTGGCGAGGGCGCAGAGAGTGGGGAAGATATCGGAGGTTTCCACGACCGAAGAAGTCGTGCCCGCCTCCTTGCCGGGAGCTTTCACAATCAACGGCACGCGGGTGTAGTGGTG
>JALOKO010000522.1 GCA_025456495.1 Bryobacterales bacterium
TATGTCAACAAATTCCAAGGCGAACGCGAACACCCCTAAGCGGAAGTGGCTGAAAACAATCAGTGGACTTCTGCTGCTTGTGCTGCTGGCCGCAGGTGGCTACGCGGCCTATCGCTACTTCAGCCCGGAAGCCGTGGTGGTGAAGACGGCACGGGTACGCAAGGGCGAGTTCCTCATCAGCGTCAAAAGCACCGGCGATGTCCGCAGCAGCCGTAGTGTCATTCTGAGTGTGGGAAACATCCCGAACCCGGCGATTGTGAAGCTTGCTGAGAACGGCAAGCTCATTCGCAAGGGGCAGGTGGTGGTGGAACTGGACGAAGCCACCCTGGAGCAGACCATGCTTACCCGCACCACGGAAGCGCGCACCGTCGAAAGCGAGATGGTGCAGCTAAAGGCAACCCAGCGCATTCAGGATGAGGCCAACAGCCTGAGCCTGATGCAGGCGGACTACAACCTGGAGCGCGCCCGTCTGGAAGCCAGCAAAGCGGAGGTGGTCTCCAAGATCGAGGGCGCCAAGAACCGTATCAATGTGGAGGTTTTTCAGGGCGAAAAGAAGGGCGTGGAAACGGTGATTGACGCCGCGGAGACCTCGCAGGCGGCTGACCTGGAACGCCTGAACCGCCGGAAGACCAAGGCCGAACGCGATGTGGCGCGCACGCGGACATACCTCACGCAGGTGAAGCTGTACGCACCCACGGACGGCATCGTCAGCATCCTGCCCAACTTCCGTTCCGGGGGTTTTGGTCGCACGCCTCCCCCGTTCAAGGAAGGTGACCGGGTGTGGGCGGGAGCACCGATTGCCGAAATTCCTGACCTTTCTGAGATGCACGTCAAGCTATCGCTGGATGAGGTAGATCGTGGGCGGGTACAGGCCGGACAGGAAGTGCGCGTGCGTGTGGACGCCGTACCGGACCGCGATTTCCAGGCCGAGATTGAGTGGATCAGCCCGGTTGCCGAAGTGATCTTCCGCGGCTTCCGCAACCTTGAGAAGCAGTTCCCGGCTCGTGCGCGGCTGTCCACGATGGACGATCGGCTGCGACCGGGGATGTCGGCCACCTCTGAGGTCGTGATCCGCAGTGAACCAGGGGCGCTGTTGATCCCCATCGCCGCCAGCTTCACACAGGATGGCAAACCCATGGTTTGGGTACAGCGCGGCAATCGCTTCGTGCCCACGGAAATCGAAGTGGGCGACCGGAACGACAACGATATCTGGGTAACCAGTGGTCTGCGGGACGGCGACGTGGTGGCCCTGGAGGATCCGGAAGAAGCGGTCAAGAAGGCCCGCAAAATCTGATGGCGCGAAAGTCGCCGAAGGCGTCCCTGTGTCCTGGTGCGGCAGGGTGGATGCCCTGGATGGTGGATGTGCGGGATGGGAACATCTCGTGCTGGAGAAGGCCCGGCGAGATTGAGATCTGAGCAGGAAGGTTGCAACGAAGATGAAACGGATAATCGTGCAAGTGGGTGTGGCGCTCCTGCTGGTGCTGGGCCTGGTGTACGGCGGCTTCAAGGCCTACGAGCAAATTCCCAAGGAGAAGTCAGAAACTGCGACGGCCACCGTCAAGCAGGGGGATTTCGTGGTTCGCGCCTTCACCCGCGGTGAGTTGCGCGCGGTTCGTAGCGCGACGATTGCTGCGCCGAACCTCAGCGGCCAAACGCAGTTAACGCTGCTGGCCGCGCCGGGCAGTTTCGCCCGCGAGAAAAATCTGGTGGCGGCATACGACGACACCGCCGTACAAAGCCGCGTGATCGAAAGCCAGATTGAAATGGACAAGATCCAGCAGCAGCTCATCAAGGCCCGCGCGGACCTGCAGATCTCCGCGAATAAAGATGAGGTGGACCTGCTGGAAGCGCGCTACGCCGTCCGTCGCGCGGAGTTGCAGATGCGTCGGAACGAACTCATTTCCGCCATCGATGCGCGCAAAAATGAACTCACGCTGGAAGAGACGCGGCGCCGCCTGGAACGCCTGCAAAGCGATGTGCAAAGCAAGCGCGAACAAGCCGAGGCCCAGATCCGTGTGCTGCAGGAACAACGCCGTCGCGCACTGATTGAACTGAATCGCGACCGCGCCCGGGTGCTGGAGGCCAAGAGCCTTGCGCCCATCAGCGGCTTGGTGGCGGTAAAGCAGAACCTGGGCCAAGGCGGTCGGTTCGGAGGCGAAGTGCCGGAACTGCGCGAGGGAGACGAGGTGTCGCCGGGCACGCCGGTGGTGGACATCCTGGACCTGAGTGAGTTGGAGATTGCCGCGAAGGTGAGCGAAGTGGATCGCGCCAATCTCCGCGAAGGGCAGGACGTGCTGGTGCGGTTGGACGCGATTCCTGGAGAAACCTTCCGGGGCAAGATCAAGAACATGTCCAGCACGGCCAGCACCAACGTCTTCTCGGGTGACCCATCCAAGAAATTCGACGTGTACTTCAGCATCGACATGGACGCGCTGTTGAAAGCCTGCGGCGCGACCCCTGAGCAGATTCAACAGATCAGGGAAACGGCGGCGCGCAATCGCGAGAAGTCCGGTGTGCGGGGTATGCCTTCCCCCAGTCGTCCCGGCGGCGGCATGATGGCCATGGGAGGCGGCTTCCCCGCTGGCGGTGGCGGCGGCTTTGGTGGCGGTGGTGGCGGGGGCTTCCCTGGGGCCACCCAAGGTGGAGCCCCGGCAGGTGGTCGCCCTCCTGGCGCGCAAACTGGCGGCGCGCAAACTGGCGGCGCGGCAGCGGGTGGGGCTGGCGCTAGCGCTGCGGCGGGCGGCCGTCCGACCGGAGGCGCAGGCGGGTTTGGCGGCGCGGCCGGCGGCGGCATGCCCAACGTTTCCGATGCGGATCGCGCACGCATCCAGCAGGCATTGCAGACGGCCCTGGCCGGTCGCAACATGCAGGACCTCTCCGCGGACGAGCGTCGACAGATCTTTACCCAGATGCGCAATGCGGTACCCGGCCTGGCCAATGCCGGGCAGCGCGGGGCCGGAGGGCGAGGCAGCCGGGGCGACCAGGACGATGCGCGCCTGGAAGCCGGCCCCACGCAGAACTCATCTGGCTTCACCTTGGATGACCTTGCCA